>SCSX01000047.1 GCA_004297825.1 Spirochaetota bacterium | reverse complement strand
ATCAGCCCCGTGATCCCTGGAAGAGGTGGCATTGTTTTCCGATTCGCTATAGGAAGAATGAGAATGAGTTTGCTTCGGATTTCCGTAAGTTGAGCCGGTTCTCGGTCTCGCATCTGGTTGCCATCGCGACCAAGCGCTATCTCCACGAGCTGCTGTGCGATTCAGCCGGAAGGCATAATTATGTTCGGTTCCCCCATTATGCCATCGGCCGGAGGAGCGCAGGGGGCATTTTGTGCTGGGAATTCTACTGGGGAGACACCGAAAACCACCCTACAAGGGCCTCACCCACCAAAATACTCCGCCGCACCGCCTCACATTAAGCATCTTTCGTCCACACGCACGCCAAACCAGGGGCGAGGTATGCCCATTTACGCCCCGCTTCCCGGAAAATAATTCACGCTCTTTTTCATTCACGGCAGCCCGATGTGCCCCGGGAGTGATCGCGTGTTCCCGAAAATGAATTGACAGAAACAGAGGAATATCCGAAATAATGAGTGAGCACTCACTCTTTTTTGTTCTCCTTCGCTGCTCAAGTCCGCTTAGAAAGGAGGTTACATGAAAAACCAACCGTCTCAGGATGAGACCATCAAGGCCGCGGAGGAAAATCTTTTCGCATACGTGAGGCTGTTTGCGACGCATGGGGAAAACGATTATTTCGAGGACCGCCACGCACTCAGGTTCATTTCGGAAATAGGAATTCCGTCCATGCAGTCGAATTCCATTTACAAAATGACGCTTGGCGGCACGGGAGACGCGGACGCCGGGATACGCGAGTTGGTCCGGCCTTTCAGCGATAGGAAGCTTCCCGTGTTCCTCACCACGGGGCCGTCATCGAGCCCGCACGACCTGGCGGCGCGCCTGAAAAAGAACGGTTTCACGCATGCGCAGACGCAGCGCGGGATGGCGATCAATCTCAACGAGTCCTCGATCGCGAAAGTCCCTGCTCACGGGCTGAATGTAAAAAGGGTTGAATCTCCGGAGGAATTAAAAGCATGGCTCGCGATCTACGCGGACGGGTTCGATTATTCGCGTTCCCTCGCCGATTTTATCTTCACCAGGTATCGGCGGCTGTTTATAGACGGCGCCCCGCCCGCTCTTCATTACCTGGCATATTGTTCCGGCAAACCGGCGGCAACGTTCACGGTATTCGTCACCGGAAAGATGGCCGGCCTGTATAACATCATCACGGTCCCCGAAGCACGCCGGAGGGGGATAGCGACCGCGCTGACCCTCACCGCGCTCGACAAGGCGAAAGAGCTCGGTTGCGGTTTCGCGACCCTTCAGGCGACACCCATGGGTGCACCGGTGTATCGTGCCATCGGGTTTCGGGAGATCTGCGCGTTCGACCTGTACATGAAGCTTCACGGGAAATCGTGTATCGGATTCCCCGCTGCCTTCGTCGGGAAGAAGATTTCGAATTCACTGCGGGGATTGCGGCGAATCTGACCGCGGGCGCCTCCCACGCTACGGCTAGGGCGTGTAAGTTCAGCATGACGGCGGGCCGTCATCCAGAAAGCATGAAAATAAGAACCATAATTCTTTTTAGCCACCTTTATGCATAACAATGCCTATTTTCGTGTTGGGGGATGTAAGAGATTGAGGAGATAAAGGCGGGGTTTTCAAAAGGGTAAAGAAATCCGTGTCTTTATCTCTATGATCGCCGTTGAGCCGTTATCTCCCTATCTCCCATGAAAGGCGCCATCAGTATAAGTATTGTTTTCGCGTTAGAAAAGGAGAGATGGAGATGTGACGAGATAATGGGCAGCTACTCGAAGAGGGCGATCGCCAGCATCATCCCTGTGCCCGCCGCCATAGCACCGAGCTGGATGATCGAGCGCAGCGGGTTCGTCTCCTTGTGGAGCTCGGGGATGAGGTCGGACGCGGCGATGTAGATGAATCCCCCCGCGGTGAGCGGGAGCATGAGTGAGGAAAAGTTCTCGAACCCCGTGTTCAGGAGTATCGCCCCCAGCGCGCCGAGAATCGCCAGGGAGGCCGATAAAAAATTGAAGAGGAGCGCCTTCCGCTTCGTGAATCCCGCGTGAAGAAGGATTCCGAAATCGCCGATCTCCTGCGGGATCTCATGCAGGACGACGGCAAGCGTCGTGGTGACGCCGATATGCGTTCCCGCCATGAACGAGGAGGCGATGAGCATCCCGTCGAAGAGGTTGTGGAGACCGTCCGCGACCAGGTTCATGTAGCCCACCGGGTGAATGCCGTTGTCCTTGCCCGGGAGGGCGTGATCATGCCTCCACTGTAGCAGCTTTTCAAGGATGAAAAATACGAAAATGCCGGCAATTACGAGCAGCGCGCTCTCCATCGCGGACGTGGAGCGCTTGAAGGATTCGGGAATGAGATGGATGAAGGAGTCGCCCAGCAGTCCCCCTACCGAGAGGCTTACGAGCACAAAGAGGCCCCTCCTGAGCATCTCTTCCCCGATGAGGAGGATGAGGATGCCTATGAGAGAGATGAGGCTCACCGCGATCACCGCGCCGAGCGAATACAGTATGGATTCCGACATGTGTGCTCCCCCGGACCGGCGGTTAGATCCCTTCCCCTTCCATGAAATAATGCTCCTCGGCGCGTCCCTGGTAGATGCGGCTGCGCGGCGGTACGTCGTGCGTGAGCCACACGTTTCCTCCGATCTCGGAACCGCGGCCTATGGTCACCCTCCCGAGAATCGTGGCGCCGGAATAGATTATCACGTTATCCTCCACGATGGGGTGGCGCGGTATGCCCTTCATGGGCCTGCCCAGTTCGTCCAGCGGAAAGCTCCGGGCGCCCAGGGTGACCCCCTGGTATATCCTCACGTTCGCACCTATGACGCAGGTTTCCCCCACGACCGTTCCCGTGCCGTGATCGATGAAAAACCGGCCGCCGATGCTCGCGCCGGGGTGGATGTCGATCCCCGTTTCCGAATGCGCCATTTCCGTGATGATGCGCGGGATGAGCGGTGCGCCCAAGCGGTACAGCTCGTGCGCGATGCGGAAGTTGGTGACCGCGCGTACGCTCGGGTAGCAGTAGATGGTTTCGCCGTAGCTTTTGGCCGCGGGATCGCCCTCGAACGAGGACTCCACGTCGGTCGTGAGCATGCGCCGGATCCCGGGCAGCGCATCGAGCAGGCCCAGGGTGATGTCGTGCGCGCGCACCTCGCAGACCGCACAATCGACCGATTCGGGATCGTCGCAGGAGAAGCACAGGCCGCGGTTTATCTGTTCCTTAAGGAGGGTGAACACCTTGTCGATTGTGGAGCCGATATAGTAAGGCATGGTCCCCGCGGTGAGCTCCGAGTGGCCGTAGTAACCGGGAAATATCACCTCGCGTAAAAGCTCCACGACCTCGCCCAGCGTCTCGACCGAGGGCATGGGCACCTCGTGGCTCGCCCTCTGGAACACGGTTTCGTACGAAGACGGGTGGCAAAGCTCCTCGACCACCCGTGCCAAGCTTTCCTCATAGCGCCCGTTCATTCTGGAGTCATCGCCCATAGTTCTCCGTCCTTATTGTACAGCGCCGCCGGGCCCTTAGCCCGACCCCGCGCGAACTGCCTCTCCGCCCGGGCCGGAGCGAGGATCCGCCGCGACAATCGTGCGATCCCGGGAAATACGCGTATTCGGTTTTGTCCGTGTATATATTCATGCCACGGACGCGTCAACGATAAAGATGAAATTCGCCCTTTTCGCGGACATAGCGTTCCTCGGTTTCGTGCCACGAAGCCGCAACCTCTTCCAAGGGAAGGGCGGCATGGAGCATCGTACGGATTCCTGCTCCCCCCGCGAGCAGGTCGAACGCGGGGTGGATGTCGTTGAATTCGTACACCCCGCGGGCGAATGCGAACTCTCCCGGGTACAGGCGAAGCGCGGTATGGACGACGGCCACCCCCGCCAGGAATGACCGGAACTCCGCGGGTTTCGTCACGTGGAGAAAGGCGCCCCCGCACACGGATCCCGCGAACTTGTTGAACGTAGGTTTGAAAAACAAGGGGCGGAAATGCGCCCCGGGAACCCCCAGGGCGTTGATCTCCCGGCAGAAGAGATACGGGTCGATCCACGGCGCCCCGAACATCTCGAAGGGCGTGGTGGTTCCCCTGCCCTCGGAGAGGTTCGTGCCCTCGAGCAGGCACATGCCCGGATAGACGAGCGCGGTATCTTCCGTCGGCATGTTCGGGGAGGGTGGGACCCAAGGGAGCCCGCATGATGTGAAGGACATGTCGCGGCGCCATCCCTCCATCCGTACGATGCGCAGGTCCAGGTCCAGGCCGTTCCGGTTCTTGTACAGAAATGCGAGCTCGCCGGCGGTGAGCCCGTGGCGTACGGGCACCCGGAATACCCCCACGAACGACTCGAATCCCTCTTCGAGCGGCGGTCCCTCCGCGCACGCGCCCCCTATGGGGTTGGGCCGGTCGAGCACGACGAAGCGTATGTCCCGGCCGGAGGCCGCGCCCATGCACATGGCCATGGTATTCGCGAAGGTATAATAGCGTGTGCCGATGTCCTGTATGTCGAACACTACGGCGTCGATGTCGTCCAGCAGGGCGCCCGCCGGCGCAAGGGAGTCGCGCGAGGAGCCGTACAGGCTCACCACCTCGCAGGGAAACGAAGGCTCGCGCGTAACGGCCGCCTGGTCCTGTTCGGTGCCGTAGATGCCGTGTTCGGGGGAGAAGACACGTACGAGGTTCACGCCCGCGTCCGCGAGCGCATCCCACCCGTACCGAAGGCCGGAGGTTATCGAGGTCTGGTTGGCGATGAGGGCGACGCGAAGCCCCGCGAGGGGATGCGTTTCGCCCAGCAGGACATCAAGCCCCGGTCTTGCCGCCGGTCTGGGTGGGAGTGTCTTTGTGGTCATCTTCCCCGTTCATGGATTTCTTGAATTCCCTGATGCCGCTTCCGATGTCCTTGGCGATTTTCGGTATCTTGCCCGCGCCAAAGACGAGAAGTATAATGAAGAAAATGATCATCAGCTCCGGTATGCCTAGATTCATGGATGTCCTCCCGTATGCATGACCAGTGGCTTCAACACCGGAAATTTATCAACTCTTTTCTCTACCGGTAATCTACTTAATGTCCACTCCCGCGGCAAGTACCCGGTCTCGCGTAACCACGGCACCGCTCACCCGGTCGCCTGCCGGTACCCTGCCCCCCGGGAGCACCACCGAGCGCTCGACAAGGGCCCCTGCCCCGATTTCCGCGCCGCTTCCTATCACGGAGTCCCGTATATCGGCCCCCGGCCCGATACGCGTGTCACCGGAAACGTCGTGCATTGTAATGCCGAGCGCCCGGTACATGCGCGCCTCCAGGCCGCTTTTTCCGCCCATGAGCGCCATGCCGGCGGACAGGTACGAGCTTACGGACCCGATATCGCGCCAGAGCCCCGTGTGCTCGTAATAATGCAGCGTCCGCCGACGGATGAGGGCGACGTAGGCGGTGTAGACGATGCTTGAAAATCCGGCGGTGCAGAATTCGAGAACGCGGGGGGAAAGCACCGCGAGTCCCGTGTTCACGAGTGGGCCCCTTTCCCCGGTTTCAAGGAAATTCCTGAAATCGACGACGCGGGTTCCGTCCGTCCCGGCGTCCCCGGGGACGCCCTGTTCCGATCCGTCCGCGAGCATCACCGTGCCCTCGGCGCCCAGCGTCCGGTGCCGCGCGATAATATCCGCGAGCTGCACATCGGTAATGACGTCGCCGTTCAGGAGGACGAAATCGCCGCCGGCGAGGATGTCCGCGCATTTTTTCACGCCGCCCCCGGTACCCAGGATCGTCTCCTCGTATGAGAAATGCACCTCCATCCCGAAGCGGGCATTCTCGTCAAAATATTTCCTGATTTCATCGGGGCGATAGTGAAGGTTGACCACGACCTCGCGTATTCCCGCCTCCGCGCAGAGCATGAGGGCATAACAGATCGCGGGAACGTTCACCACGGGGACCAGGGGCTTCGGGATTTCATCCGTGACCGGGCGCAGGCGCTCGCCGTATCCCGCTGCGAGTATGAAGGCCTTCACCGCGCGCCCCCGAACGCGTTATCGATGAGCACGCCCGCGCGCTTCAGCTCGTCCCTTCGCGCCGCCAGGGCGCGCACGTATCCGGTCGCGGGCGGGATGTACTCCGCGAAATATTTTTTCCCTCCCTTCGACGACTGGAAGCCGTAGGTACCCAGCGCCTTCACGACGCGCTGGAAGGCCATGATGTCGAAGAAGCGGTCGAACTCGTCCCGTCCCATCCGGTGGATTCCCTTTTCCCGCGCGGTCTCGAAGTAATAGGATGTCAGATGCCCTGCAAGGCCGGGATCGAGCACCGCGTAGGGATCGCGCAGGAGCGACACCAGGTCGTACTGCGGGAGTCCGGGGCGCGCGTCCTGGAAGTCGATGACGTACGGCGCGTCGCCCGCGAGCATGATGTTCCTGCTCTGGTAGTCGCGGTGGTTCAACACGAACAGGTCCCCGCGGTCGAGTATCGACGCGATGCGGGTGAAATCGGCGCGCAGCGCATCGACATCGGTCCCGGACAGCGGCGCGCCCAGGTAGCCGTTCAGCATGTGCTCCAGGAAGTAATCGAATTCGAACATGAGGCGCGCGGAATCGAAGCGATATCCGAAGGGAATAGAGCCGTCGTCCGGGACGGACTGGATGCGCACCAGGATGTCGATTATGCGCCGATACACCGATTCCTCTTCCGCGACGCTCATGGTCCCGCGCGCCTCTTCGAGCAGGAGGTCGCCCAGGTCTTCGAGAAGCAGGACGCCCGTGGCGTTATCCATGCGATAGACATCGGCCATGGGGATCCCCTGTTTGGTGAAGAGGCGATGCACCGCGGCGTAGTGGTAATCCTCGAGTGGTTTCCCACGGAGCGCCGCGTCGCGGCAGAGGATGCTGGTCCCCTTTTCCGCACGCACCCTGAAGTACTCGCGCGCCGAGGCGTCGCCCATGAGCTTGTCGACGGACGAGATCGCCCCCCAGCGGTCGCGGATAAACGAGGCGGTATCGGGATCGGGCATGTATGCGGGTCGAGGGTCGTTCATGAAGTTTCCTGGTCCGGGGTTCCGCCGGCACTATTCGCTGCACGGGCATTATGGCGAAACCGGATCGGTCATGCATAGCAGGGACTGTGGGTTTCTGTCAAACAGGAAACAGGAAGGTGTCTGCCGGTCGGGGATGACAAGGGCGATCATCGAGGTTATATTTCTAGAATGGGACTCACGATCCGAAAACCGTGGGACACGGGAAATGGCGGGCGCGCTATTGCAATGAAGAGCGATAAGGTCAACAACGATTTTTACGATAGCTACGGTGACCGGTGGTACACGGCCCATGACGACCCCGTGGCGCTGCTGCGCGCCGAGGGCAGGATCAAGAACGCCTGGATCACGGAGACGATCCGCGGAAAGTTCGGCGAGGAAAAGATCACCGTGCTCGACGTCGCCTGCGGCGGCGGCTTTCTCGCCAACAGGCTTGCCGCCGAGGGGCATACGGTGACGGGGGTCGATATTTCCCACAGCAGCCTGGCCGCCGCCGCGGCGCGCGACGCGACGCGCAGCGTTCGGTACCTCCAAGCCGACGGGTACCGTCTCCCCTTCGCGGACGGGAGCTTCCGGGTCGTGTGCATGATGGATTTCCTGGAGCATGTGGAGGACCGGCAGGCGGTGATCCGCGAGGCGTCGCGGGTGCTCGTGCCCGGCGGACTTTTTTTCTTCCACACGATAAACCGGAACGTGTTCGCGTGGTTCCTCATCATCAAGTGCGTCGAGTGGTTCGTCAGGAACACGCCACACCACATGCACGTGCTGCGACTGTTCACGAAGCCCCGGGAGATCAGGGAGATGTGCCGCCGCAGCGGCCTGGATGTTGTGGAAATCAGGGGCATACGTCCCCGGTTGAATGCAGACCTTATAAGAATTCCCTTAACCGGAGTAGTTGGAGAAGGCTTCGGGTTTACCTTCACCCCACTCACGCTTTTCTCGTTTATCGGGTACGCGCGGAAGCGTCCCTGAATCAGGATCCCGATTTTCGCTCTTGATCACCAGGTTTTCCATCACAGCGAGCCGCCACCACTTAACGAAGCTTCCTCTCTTCATCCAGAAGTGCGCCTTCCCGTCACTGAAATAGGCCTTCGCATCCTAATCGATACCCTCCTGGCCGATGGTAAAAAAAACCACCTTTTCGTTCAGCTGTGCGCTGACCTCCCTGATCTCTCCCGCGCGCGCCGTGAGACCATCTGCGCCTTCTGCGTTCCGCTGGGTAATCTCGCTTATAGATTCTATGGACGACACGATTTCCGCGAGCGAGTTTTTCTGCTCGTCCGTAGCCTCGCGAATGCCTTCAGAGTGCTTTCTGAGCAAGGCGGCGTGTCTGTTAACGGCTTCGTTAGCCTTCACTTGTCCGGCCATGTTGTCGAACACATTCTCGATTTTCTGGCTTATCACCATTACCGCCCGCAATATTTTCCCAGCGTTCGCGACCGTTTCCAGGGATTTCTTTCGCCCCTCCCCGATTTCAATCTCGTTCGTTCGTATCAGCGTGCTGATACTTTTAATGCTCAGAGCAGTCTCATCCGCGAGCTTCGTTATCTCTTGCGCGACCACGGCAAAACCGCGTCCCGCCTGCCCTGCACGCGCCGCCTCAATGGCGGCGTTCAGCGACAGAAGGTTTATCTGCTCGGAAATGTTGTCGATGATGTTGACGATATTCGTTATGCCGGACGAGCTCTCGCCGATTCTCTCCATGCTGCCACCCATCGCCTCCAGGGATTTTTCGGCACTGCTTACCGTTTCGAGAATGTTTGCCGTCTCCTGCTGGACCGCGCGCAGCATTACGTCCGTCTCGCTCACCAACCCGCTGAGAACGGTGATCCGGTGAATCAACTCATCCAGAAGCGCGAGTTGCTCCACCGAATTGCCCGCGATCAGGCTCATTCGTTCATTAACTTGCAGGACGCTCGCGCTTACCTCCTCCGCCGCCGCAGCCTGATTTTGTGCGTTATTCGAAAACACTCGTGCCGACGAGTGCATCCCTTTCATGGAAGAATGCAATCCCATGCTGAATTTCTGAACCCCGGCAACCACGTCCGCCATTCTAGTCGTGAAGCTGTCGAACGATGAGAGAAGCCGGATAATTTCATCGCCCACATATCCGTTCTCGTGCGCCGCATCATCGAGGCCGTATAACGCGAATGACTTTTTCAACTCCGTCTTGTCGTGACTCAGATCGCCGGACGTAAGCCTCTGAACCTTTTTCATTACATAATGCATGGGTTTGAACAGGAACCCGGTAATCGCCTTCGTAGTGACGATGATTAGTATACAGATTACGATCGTAAAAGAATACAGGATAAACTGCAGTCGCGCCAGCGTGCGTTCACTATGACGACCGGAGAAGACCGCACGCAGTATACCTATCTTCACCCCGTCCATGAGGAAATCCTTCTCGATCAGGATCGTTCCCGAACCGGCCACCTCGTTCGACAGGCTCACAATCTCGATCCCCTTGCTGTCCGCGATCACGATCGATTCGACATCCTCGTCGGCCAGAAAAGAGCGCGAGGTCGCGGCAAGCGCCTTAGCATCATACTCCCACAGCGCCGCGAGACTCGACGATACAATGAGCGCCGACATTTGCTCGGCCTTATCTTTGAGACGGGACTCGTTCTCTTTTCTCAATCCTGCCGCGAGCATATAAATGAACACGATCAGGGACAGGCATACCACGGTGCCCACCGGAACTATAATTTTGTTCCTCAGGGAGAGCCGGCGGTAATATCTCGGCGCGTGCTCCTTGATCACCTGAAGAAGTTTTCGCGCCGATTCTCCCGCACGCTTCATTCGTTCCTCCTCGCAAGCCTTTACTTGACCTGATTGAGCACCGACTGCACCGAAAAATCGTATTGTAGGGCGGCGGAATTCAGGGCTTTGGAAAACTTCCGAAAATCGATTTTGCCCCAGTTCTCTCGGCCCAGGGCATTGATATACGATTCAGCATTCACCTTTGTAACCGCGCTCATTCGAGAGCGCATCCGCACCGTTTCCGCAGCGAAATCCTTGCCGTGAAAATAGTCATATGCAAGCACCGCGACCCATGCCCCTTCCATGAAGTGACCGCCCATTGTCGCGGTCATCTCCCCGGCCAGGACGGAGCGCAATCCTTCCGCACTCCAATCCACACCGCCAGTTATGATATCCGTACCTACTTTCAGATCGAGATCTCCGGCACCGCTGATGACGCCCAGCGCCACCGCGTCACCGGCTGCCCACACCACGGAGGTGTCCGGGTACCTGCTCTTTTTAAGAAGATTGAATTTCATACGGGCCATATCCGAGCTCCAATCGGTAGAGAACACTTGCTGCAGCCTCACATGAGGGTGGATCCGTACTGCGCGCTCCAACCCCCGCTGCCGCTCCGCAGAGGCGCTGTCGGCGATGTTCCCCGTGAGCGCGACCATGTAGACGCTTCCATCCGGTCTGGAGGGTGCGTTTCGGATAAGGATATCGGCCAGGACGAAACCGGCCTCCTCGTCGTCCGGCAGCATCTCCCCGATCCAGTATTTGAATTTTTCGCGTGGTTTTCCCAATTCGTCGCGCTCCGAGAATCCTGCGTTCACGATAAACGAGGGCACGCGCGCGGCTTCGGCCATTTCCAGAATTACTCTTCCCTGCTTCTTGAAGTTTTGAAACACCAGCATCGATGGATTGTCTTCTTTCAAAGCATGCTCGGCCTGTTCCACCATCTTCACATGGTTGCCGTTTGCGAAATAAACCTTCATTTCCATTCCGAGATCGTCGATCGCTTCCTTCATGAAGGAGGCAAACTGCTCCCAGAAAATATCATCTGGACCCCGCGGCGAAAAAAACACGATTTTCACTTTGTTTTCTTCAGGTCTTAATGGAGCAGTAATCAACATGACAGCCGCAGCAAGACACACAACCGCCATCAATCTGAACGCGCGCATTTGATCGGCCTCCTGCCGCACATAGTTATATCCGTGCCCAAAGATTCGCATGAATAATATACCACATCTTCTTATACGGAACCTATTCCCTGGAACTGTTTATCTCGGATAAGCCGGACAGCCGCACCGGCGGCCCCGTACAGCGATATCGAATAGTCCCTGATAAGGTAAACGGGAATTTTGTTGAGAATGCCCTCAATCGAGGCGCGATAATTCCTGCTGAAGTGCTTCATAAAAACCTCGTTCTCAAGTATCAGGTTCCCGTTACGCGCAACCATACCGCCGGCGATGTAGACCCCGCCCATGGGAAGGAACACCGCGCAAAGGCTCCCGGTGAAATTGCCCAGCATGCCAAGAAAGAGCGTGACGGTTTCTCGACAGATTTCATTTTCCATACGATAGCGCTCAATGAGTGCAGGCTTCTGAGTATCGGGCGCGGCGTCCACCATGCGAAGTATGTCGTCCGTTTCAACGGGTCCGCGCTGGCGCAAAAAGCGGTAGATATTCACAATGCCTTGACCCGATACGAAGGGCTCCACGCCAGACTTCACCGGCATGCTCCCGCGCACGAATTCGCAAAGATCCCGTGTATGGGAATCATACGGTGCAAAATCGGAATGCCCTCCCTCGGACGGGAAAGGAATATATGAGCCGTTCACGGGAACCAGAAAGCCCACGCCAAGTCCTGTGCCGGGTCCAATGACGAGCTTTACACCCCCGCTTTCCGGCGGCAGGGATCCGTCAGGATGCGGAACCTTCACGATCTTCTCGGCGTCCTCCACATCAAGATGGGGCACGGCATGGCTGATCGCGAGGAAATCGTTTATTACCACGGTCTCGATCCCCGTTTCCGATTGCACGCGGTTCCCGTCCACGTCCCAACGGCAGTTCGTCATACGGCAGCGATTGTGCTCGACCGGTCCCGCCGCGCTTATGCAGCACGCCTGGGGCTTTAGGTGGGGATATCGCTCCGCTACGGAATAGAGCAGGTGGAACACAGGCTCCAAAATATCGGTCACCTCGGCCGAAGGTCGCTGCATCTTTGCGATGAGCGTATACCTGCCCCTCTTTTCGCCAACAAGCGCGAGGTTGGTGTTCGTCCCCCCTACGTCCCCCGCCAGCAGAATGGAATCCTGGTCTAAATCACTGCTCAGCCACCGCATGGTCATATTCCAGCTCCTTCCGTGCTCAGCTCCCGCACGGCAGAACCTTTGAGCGCGTAGATCAGGATATAGATGTAGCACAACAACGGCAGCGCGAAGGAATAGTGGATCCCG
The DNA here is from genome assembly GCA_004297825.1 of Spirochaetota bacterium. Lineage (NCBI taxonomy): Bacteria > Pseudomonadati > Spirochaetota > Spirochaetota bacterium. Next base: position 100,426 of record SCSX01000047.1, on the reverse strand, counting down.
ATATGATCGGCGAGCACTCCCTGCAAAATCGGTAGGATCGCGCCCCCTACGATGGCCATGCACAGAATGCCCGAGCCCTGGCACGTATGCTCGCCCAAGCCGCGTACCGAGAGGCTAAAGATCGAGGGGAACATGATGGAGTTGAACACGCCGACGAGTAATATCGACCACATCGCGATTTTACCCGATGTAACGATAGTGACAAGGACCAGAAGGGCCGCCCCAGCGGCGTTGAAACCCAGGACCCGGTCGGGATTTATTTTCTGCATAACCGCAGACCCCACAAACCTCCCGATCATCGCACCTCCCCAATAATATGCCACAAACGTGCCGGCCTTCATCTTCGATAATCCCCCTATGGAACCATCGCTTATGAAGTTCACCATAAAGCTGCCAATAGCAACCTCCGCGCCTACGTATACGAATATGGCCAGGGCCCCGAGAACGAGGTGCCGGTATTCCCATACGCTCTTCTTCGAAACCTGTCGCTCGGTCACCGCGCACTCGCCAACGTTTATCTCCGAGATCGAAGGCAGTTTAAAGAAATAGAACATAACGGCAATAATGAAAAGCGTGATCGCGAGGCCCAGATACGGCATTTGCACCACGGACGATTCCGCGATACGGTACGCCTCTAATTCCGCCGCAGAGAGCTTCACGGTTTCTTCCGGTCCCAGCAAGACGACCGACAATATTATCAATGAACCGAAGAAAGGGGCCACGGTGGTTCCAAGCGAATTGAACGCCTGCGTCAGCGTGAGACGGCTGGATGACGTCTCCTGACTTCCGAGCACCGTGACATACGGATTTGCGGACACTTGCAAAAGCGTAATTCCGGAAGCGAGAATGAACAGGGCCGCAAGGAAGAGCGCGTATGAGCGCAGCCCCGCCGAGGGATAGAACAGCAGGCAGCCTGTGCCGGCTATTACCAGCCCGATTATTATGCCGGTTTTATACCCTACCTTCTGTACCAGGGCACCAGAGGGGGCGGAAACGATAAAATAGGCCCCGAAAAAACTGAACTGAATCAGCATCGACTGGGCATAGCTGAGCGCGAAGACCGCCTTTAAATGGGGAATCAATATATCATTCAGACAGGTAAGGAAGCCCCATATAAAAAAGAGCGAAGTGAGTATTACGAGCTCTTTCGTGTGTCGCGTAGTGGCGGCGCCGACGGCGCCCGCGTCCGGGATTTTCTTGCTGTGCGACATGGGATCCTCCGTTATTTGAACTCGTACGAAATCCTCAGGCGAAACGAGCGCATATCGTTGTCCCATTCCGAATTCGCGTCGACGTCCTGGATATGTGCAGTGGCAAAGCCGTACACGGCCTTGAGGCTGAGACCCTCTATCGGAAGGCGGAAGAGATACGACATGAACATTTGATCATGGGTGTTTTCCTCTCCCTGTTTGTTTTTCTGCCGTGTGTGGTGGTAGCCCAGTCCTATGGAATTTTTCCAGAAATCGACATCGATGAAGGCGCCAATGCTGGTGGTGTCCGTCGTCTTTTCCCCGTCGACTTCTCCATTGATATTAATGTATTTCACATGCGCGCTCGAATAATCCACGCCCGTGGTAACTACCGGGAGGTTGAGCTGCAGCCTCCCGGCGTATCCCCTGGACGTGACCTCCACCTTGTCGGCCTCGGTCTGGGGCGACTGCCTCAGGTATTCATATCCCCCCACCACCTGGAATTTCCAGAGCTTGAGATCGGCCACGGGGCGGATCCCCATGTTGTTCTGATTCGACTCCTGGCCGTATACGCCCGCGACCTCGAATTTCAGGAAATCAAAGGGAAACAGATGCACGGCCGCCTGGCCGGCCTCGTTCTTATGGCCCCGGGTAAAATCGAGCAGATACATGGAAGGTCCGTCCAGCGCGCCCGCCTCCTCCGCGGTGTACAGTTCGATCCCCTGGCCGCGGGAATAGACCTCCCAGGCAAGGAAGCGTCCCACCTGTATGTCCCACCACTTCTGCCCGAATTTTACATAGCTGTCGAGGGTGTGCACTTCGTACTGGGATTGGGTATATTCGTTCTCGTATCCCACCAGCTCGACCTTCGCGAGCGCGAAAAAGTTCCCCAATTCCCGGTAGTAGGTGCCCGCGAGCACGAACCGGCCCTGCATGTAGTTCGCGGTCTGGTCATACTGGCCGCTTTGGGTGTTGCTGCGCTCCATATAGCCCGTATCCACCCAGAAATAGCCGGAAAGCTTTATAGGAATTTTAAGCTCTACCGAATCGGAGCGCAGGGGTTTCGATTCCTCCAGTACCATGCCCTCCGCCGCCGTCTCCTTCGCCGTCTCGGCGGCGATGGAGACGCTCGATACAAGCAGGAATAGCATGACAAGCACCCCGGCCGTCCCCTTCCTCAACCTCGTTTTGCCCTTCATAGTGTGCCCCCTTCTCGTCAAGGAATTGATGAGTCTTTTATTCGACGGTAAACATACCCGTCTTCATGTTCGTATCCGCGGAATCCGCCGAGGGCCCCACGTATAACTGATACGGCATCTTCTCAACCACCCACGTGTCCGTCCCCGCGTTCCAGTAGGCGAGATCACGTGCCTTCACCGCTAAGGTTACCGTTCTCGTCTCGGCGGGAGCGATATCCGCGGCACGCGCGAAGGTCTTGAGCTCCTTCACCGGCCGGCCCCATCCCTGCGGGTCGGCTGACGCGCTTATTGAGGTATTATCAAACCCTACATAGAGTTGTACGACCTCCGAGCCGGTCACCGGTCCGATATTCGTCACGTCGACGGTGACTGTGAGCGCATCGTCCTCGCCGATCGTCGCGTCGGAAATGGAGAGATTCGAGTAGCTGAATGTCGTGTAGCTTTGCCCGTATCCGAAATAATACATGGGCGTGATGCCCTGCTTATCCAACCAGCGGTATCCGTGATAGTAGTTGTAGGTCACGTCACCCGCGCTGGAATTATTGAACGCGGGCAGGTCCGCTTCGTTCACCGGGAAGCTCTGGCAGAGCTTTCCGCTCGGGTTGACATCGCCGGCAAGAATCTCGCCCAGGGCTATGCCCTCCCGCATCCCCCCATACCAGGACATGATGAGCGCGTCCACTCCGCCGATCCAGTCGTTCACGATCACGGCACCCCCGCTTTTCACCACAACGATAATCTTGAGAGACGGTTTTCCGCTTTTAAGGGCCACGGCATTGGCGATGTTCGTCAGATCGCGCGACTCAAGCGCCATGCTTTCACGGTCCTTCCATTCGCCCTCTTCTCCAGAAGGCGACCTGTTAAGGTCGGCATAAAAATACGCGCACACCACCACGACGCAATCGGCGGTTAGAATATCCGTTTCGTTGCCGGCAACGTTCTGGTACGTTGCCACCGCTGATGACGAGAAGACGCTCGCGATACCCTCGTAAGGCGTAAAAACGAGCGAGCTGTCCCTGGCTTTCGCATCGCTGGAACCCTTGTCGCCCATGTTCTCCATGTTCGCGAACATTCCCACCACCGCAATCTTCGTGACCGATGCCTTGTCCAGGGGAAGCACGTCGTCGGCGAGACTGCGCGTCGCGCCGTTTTTCAGGAGCACCATCCCCTCCTCCGCCGCCTTAAGGGAGAGGGCCTGTGCCGTGTCGGACTGTGTGAGATACGGCGTCCAGGCTGCTGAATAATTCAGCATCCCATAAGAAACTTTGCGATGAAGTATCCTGAGCACCGCCTCGTCCACGAGTTCCTCATCCACAAGGCCGCTTTCCACCGCGCTCGCCAGGTTGGTGCCGTAGAAATACGCACTGTCGAACTGGGAGGGGAAGGTCCCCGAGCTGAAGGGCATCTCCACGTCCAGTCCCGCCGCGGGCGAGTTGACCGAGCTTCCCTTCGCAAACCAGTCGGAGACTACGTATCCCTTGAATCCCCATTCTTCTTTGAGTATGTTCCTGATAATATCTGTGCTGTAGCAGCTATAGTTGCCGTTTATCCGGTTGTAGGCGCCCATGAAGACCGCCACGTCGCTGTCGGCGACCTTTTGGAAATGCGGCAGATACACTTCGCGCAGGGTGCGCTTATCCAGCACCGCGTTCACGTAGATGCGCGTGTCCTCAATATTATTGGCCGCAAGGTGTTTTGCGCACGCCTGGACACGATAGGTGTCCTCGATAACATGGTCGGGGTCGTCGGGATCGGCCGCGGTGGGATCGTACTGTACGCCCTTTATAAACGAGGCGCCCATTTCCCCCAGAAGAAAGCTGTCCTCGCCATAGGTCTCCTGCGCGCGTCCCCAGCGGGGATGCATCACCTGGTTAACAGTGGGCGCCAGCAGCACGTGCCGCCCCAGGTAACGCATCTCCTTCGCGCAGGCCTTGCCGATTCTTCTCTCAAGCTCACGGTCCCACGCCGAGGCCCTGGCCGCGGCCACGGGGAAGACCGTGGTTCCATAGTCGGTGTTGTACCAGCGCACGCCGCGCGGACCGTCCATGTATTTGTTGCCCGGAATGTCGAGACGGTCGTTGTCCTCCTGATCGAACATGTTGCTGGCGTTATAGACAGGGCCGCTCATCTGTTGAATCTTCTCCGACAACGACATGGACTTTAACAGCCGCATGGCTTTCTCGACGTCCGCGTCGCCGCAGCTCAGGTTTGCTTTTGAAGCAAGGGTCTCGTCACATTCGTTGCCGCCCCCGGACGAGGAGCAGCCGAGCAAAAAAACCCCCGCACACACAGCAAGTACCAGCCCCATGAAATATCGCGTTACCTTATCACACCCGTACATTTCTTCCTCCTCGATCCATCACTACTGCCGGCAGCAAAAAGATCATCCTGGTTAATTTGAAAACGGCGCCGTCGTATACCCCCATCCCCTGACGAACGTCGCGTGTTGCCCGTCATCCGGGAGGTCTTCCTTCTGCTGCGACTGATCCTGAACGACACTATCCGCACGCGGTAATCCCGCGGGGAGCGTCCCTTCGCCTTTTACAATCCCGAAGGCGACGTCCAGGAATACCTTGTCGGTGACCCCCCAGGATACGTATATTCCGCTCACGTGGGGGATGGCCATAATCTCGCTTACCACGGGAAGCCTTCCCGCATCGATCCCCACGATGATCTGGCATTGCGTGCCGTAGGTATCAATAGCGTTGCTGGCGGCCCGTACGTCATCGAGAACGGCGGCATTGTCGTTCGACGCGTACTCAAGCGATTCCTCGGAGTAGTTGAAACTTCCGCTGTCGGCGTCCGCCGAGAAGGGGGAACCCAGGCGTATGAACACGTAGTCCGAATACGCCATCTTGGATGCCGCGTCCAGCGTGTCGTACACGATACCGGATTCCACGGGGCTTTCGACGGAGGAGGCGAAATTCGTCAGCGTGCCGTATCCGGCCGATACGCTATTCACGTAGTCGATGCTGAAACTGCCCGCCACGTAGAAGTTGCATCCCGGGGTCACGTAGACCTGTCCCGGAGGCGCGGGAAGCACCCTGCCGCTCCCGTTGCCGGCGTTCCCGGGATCCCCGGTCTGCGTTCCGTCGCCGGTGCCGTTCAGCCAGCCGGATGGCTTATTGGCATTGAGGATGAGCACCATGCTCCGGTTCAGGGCGTCCAGGCCCGCCTGGTACGCATTGTCGGTATTACAGAGCGACGGCGCCTTGGACGCGTCCACATAGGGGTTCTCGAATATGCCGAGCGTGAACATGAGGAGAAGGGCCTTTTCGGCGGCCGCGTCTATCTGCGCCCCGGTAATTAGCCCCGCGCTCAGGGCACTGGAGATGGGGGTGCTGTCGTCAAGTCCCCCGAACTGTTCGACCCCGGCGTTCACTGCCTTGGCGGCTCGATGCGCCTTGTCCAGCGCCTCTACGCCCCAGGGCGCTCCAAAGGGGCTCACCCCCGCGTCCCCGATAACCCCCCATGCCGAGAGCACCAGCCCGGTGAAGTCGTAATGGTCCCGCAGCACGCCGGTAATAAGGGCGTTGTTGAAGGCCGCACCCGCCTGTTCAATGGTGGATCCGTTCAGGAGACCGCCAAGGCCGCTCCAGCTTCCGGTTTCGGGAATGCCGTAGGCAGGCATCACTCCGGCGACCCCGGCCTCAAAGGCCCTCTCAAACACCGCGAGATGCGCATCGATATTGTCTCCCGGATAGGTCAGATACTGCCCCTTGGCAAGGCGGCCGTCCCAGCCGTCCGCAGAGGGCCCGGCCCCGGGGAAATACTTCACGATACAGGCAACGCTCGTTGTGCCGATACTTGTCCCCTGAAAACCTTTTATGTACGCCTCGATCATGCCGGCGACCGTTTGGGAGTCCTCGCCGAAGGTGAACTGTCCGTTAAACCAACGCGGATCGGTAAGCAGATCGGCCGAGGGCGAGAGCGCCATCCTCACACCGATGGCGCGGTATTCCTGGTTCGCGTATTTGCCGAAATTCTCCACCACCGTCGTTGACCCCGCGCTTGCCAGACCCAATTCCTGCGGCCATTGCGAATAGCCCTTCGCCAGGGTCCTGCCGTTGCCCGAGGAATGGCAGGGCTCCATGCTCAGGATAAAGGGGATGCCCAGGCTGCTCGCCTCGCAGAGCTCCTGCACGTTGTTGGCCCAGTTTGCTCGTGGCGTGAGCGCCGATGTATGAGCGCCCGTGAGGCCAAAGCGGACGTTCCCGCTATTAATGAGCGTCTGCAGGGCAGTGGATACGCTCGCGCTCGATGAGCTGGGGATGTCGGTAGTGGTCACGTGCAGCATAAGGCCAATCTTTTCCGCCGTGCTCATCCGGGTAACAAGGTCCGCCGCCCGCTCGGCGGCGGAAAGCCTCCAGTCCTCGTAATCATCCAACGAGCCGCTCCCGTTCAGATCCTTGAACTGCAATCCGTCCACGGAGATTGTCTGCTTACCCGTGGCGCTCGTATGAATACCAAGCGTGGGTTGTTCCTCCGAGGAGCCGCCGCCCCCGCCTCCTCCGCCTCCGCAGACAAAGAAGCCGGGCAGAAGTATAATCATGAGCGCCGATAAAAATTTCCTTTTCATACAATGTCTCCTTCTCTTCACCTGGATGCACCATCCCTCTTTGCTCGCCCGCCGAAAGGGGCATAACGCCCTCTCATCTTCGCAATCATCCGAAGATTTTCCCGTGCGCGATACGCCGACCGGTATCGTCCGCGGGAAAGCCCTCAATCATTTCAGGGTTTTCATGGGGGAGCGCGCTCCCCCATGATCCCGACGTGAACCTTAAATCTCTATCTCAAATCTCACTCTCATCAGTAGGTCATGCCCGCCCCCACGGCGAACGTGGGATTGACGCTGTCGCTGGGCACGTCCTCGTACTGCGCGTTGACGGCGCCATCCGATGAGGGAATCTCCATGGGAAGCTTCGCCGTGCCGTATGCATAGCCGCTGATCTGGTTCGTATTAAAGACTACGTCCAGTACCGCCCGATCTATGGCGCCAAAGTCGACAAGAAGTCCATCAACACCACCCAGGCCGTCGGACCGGATGTTCGCGCTGTCGGAAACAGTCGGATAGCTTCCGGCCGTGCCAAGCGTTTCATCAAGCGTGGTGAGGCCCTTGACGAACGGCTCAACAATGCCGGGCCGGGTCATGTACATGACGACCACGATCTTTAAGTTCGAATTGCTCGCGGCGACCGCGATTCCGGCAGAATCCGTATAACCGTCACGGACACGGAGGGCGTCGATAATCTTGTTCCTGGCTGCCTGTCCTATCGCAAGGGTCGAATCGGTTGCAGTGCCGGAAAAAACCTTGTCGAAGGAAAGCGGAATGCCGGCATCAAGACCCATATATATGCCGGGACGAGCCGTTATCCTGATCACCGCGATATCAGCCGTCGCGAGAGAATCCGCGGCAACGACCGGGATCGAGCTCGCGGTGCCCGACGAAGCGTAATCGTATGCGCCCAGGAAATTGGACATGACATCGCTTCCGGTCAGGGTGAGACCGTCGGCGATACCGTCGTACCAAACCTCAACCTGATCATTTCCATTGGTATCGCAGATATACTCATTGGAAGAGTTCTTGCGTGAACCGCTGATAGGAAGATACTTGTCCCCGCCGCTCGCAAGGCTATGCTCCTTGTTGCGCAGGATCACGATGGCCTTTTTCTGTGCCTTGAAACCGGCGGTCGCGTTTTCCTCCGACCTGACGATAGTCGCCGCGGCATCGGAATCGACGTAGGGATTCTCGAAAATACCCACGGCGAAAGACAATTCAAGTATCTTTTGCGCGGCCTTGTCGAGATCGCTATCGGTAATTACCCCGGCGGTATACGCGGTTAACACCTTCGTATATGAATCCTGTCCCAACTGATGGCATCCCGCGTCAAGGAAGAGCTTGATACGCTCCGACTCGGTGGGGACTGTGCTCAACTGGTCGAGACCCCAATATTTGGAACCGATAACCCCCCAGTCCGAGGTTACCATGCCGTCAAAGCCCATCGCGTTCTTTAACAACCCGGTAATAATGCCGGGACAGTAGCTCGACGCAAACGGATGCGTTGCATAGTCCGTTAGGCCGGCGGTTCCCCAGGGATTATCCCTGAAGATGCTGTAGCAGGGCATTACGCATGCGACACCGGCATCGATTGCCGCCTGAAAAGACTCCAGGTGTGCCGCAAAGTTATTGCCGGGAAAAACATTGGTTCTGCCGGAAGTCGAGTGGCTGTCCATTCCATCTTCGTCCGGACCGGCGCCGGGGAAGTGCTTCATGGTGGCGGCGATCCCCTTCTTGAGGCCGCCCTCGTCCGTTGCCTGGAAGCCCTTGATAATCGCCACAGAATGAGCCGTAACGTCATCGACGACCTCTCCAAAGGTGTTCTGCACCCTTTGCCACCGAGGCTCGGACGCGACATCGCACATGGGACCAAGCTCCCAACGCAGACCCATGGCCATAAACTCCTTCCGGACCACCGCGCCAAACGCCTTAGTGAGGGCCGTGTCATTGATGGCGCCAAGTCCAAGCGGCATAGGCCACATCGACAACATTGTGGACGTGTTGGTCGAACCGTCGATGCCGTGTGACGGATCGGTGGTGATGATGAAAGGAATCCCCAACGACTGTGTTTCGCACAGCGTCTGGATATTATTGAGAAAAACCGCCAGGATCTGCGCCTTGGGCATGCCCGCGTTATTATCGCTGTCTACAGAAGACAGGCGAACAAGGCCCTGACGGACATGGCCGGTCACGATATTAGCCTGGGCCGTCGCGTTATACGAACCGTCGTCGGCAATGGTGCTTAAATATGAGGTTTCGCTCATAAGCCCGATTTTCTGCTGAGCCGACATCTTCGAAAGAAGGTCCGCCGCCCGCTCCTCGGCCGAAAGCCGCCAGTCCTCGTAGGGATCAAGCAAACCGTCGCCGCTGAGGTCCTTGAACTGCAAGCCGTCGACCGTGATGATCGTCTTGCTGCTTCCATCGCCGACCTGGATGACAGGCTGCTCGATGGAGCCTTTCTTGTCGTCATTTGACGACTTTGAGCATCCCGGGAAAATAAAGACTGAAACCATGAATACAATGAGGAAAAACGTTAAGAGCCTTTTCATGTAACCCTCCTTGCTAATTTCATCGAACGCTGTGCGCATCCTAATACAGCTTTCCCGTTTAAATCTCATAACTTGCTGATAGATCAGTTTTCGCTCATGCAAAAATACTGGTATCAGAAATCGCTCAACCACCATGAAGCGTCTTCTTTCGGTATTCAGTCGGGGTCACGCCCATGATTTTCCAAAACGCGCGGTTAAAGGTGCAGATATTCTCGAACCCAACGTCGAAGGCAATGCTCACGATAGTGTCTTTGGTGGAGGCGAGCTTACGCCCTGCTTCATCAACGCGCAGCCTATTGACGCGATCATTGATCTTCTCGCCCATATAAAGTTTGAAGTAGCGACCCAGGTTATCGGCATTAAGCTCCAGCATGACGGCAAGCCCCTCGCGGGAGATTGTGCGGTTATAGTTATTCTCTATATATTCGACAGCCTTATTAAGCTTCTCTTCGATGGAAGACGACACCGTCCAGTGTGTCGTGGGAGAAGCGCGGGATCCGTCAAGGTCGGCGAGTGAAGAAGGAGCCGCTTCGCCACTTTTTTTCAGAAATATGAACGCAATAGTCATGCAGACGGCAAGCGCGACAGTAAGCGCCGCCATCACGACGGGACGGGCGTTTCCGCTAATCATGGAAACCGACGCATCGGACTTAAAGCTAAAAAAGTCGATCTCAATTGTGCCGATAATCCAGCCTTCGCGTCGAATGTCTTTTTTCACGGTAAGCGTGGCGACATCCCGCGCTCCCTGCTCCCGATCGAGAAGCACGAACCCGCTCGTTTCCCTGATGACGATTCTCCGGATGTTGTCGCCTTTTAGGAAGGATTCAATACTGTTATTCAGCGCTTCAATGTTATAATCCCATATGTTCTCCATATTTGCTTCTACGATGAGGCCGGATATCCTGTGTGCGAGCTCTCGCTCCTCGAAATTAGTGAGAATGAGCGAGAGCGTGCCAAGTATCTGCCCGTTTTTTTCGATGCTTCTCGTCACAGGCAATTTCTCCATGCGACCCATCGGCCGCGCGAGGCTGACTACCTTGTTCCCGGCGCTGTCAGTAACACGCATCGAGACGATATCCCTGTTCGCAAAGAAAGACTCCATGCTCCTCGTTAGGGAAGGCATGTCGTAGTGTGCGAGGTTATCGGCACAGGCTGAGACGATGAGCTCGGCCAGGCGCTCCGTTTTCCAACCGGGAACCGGCATTCTCTGGGGATCGAGCGAAAGCAACATCACGCTACTGACCACGAAAGCCGAGAAAAGTGAGGCAAGCAAGAGTATCCTCAGACGGATTTCCACCCGCGGCAGGAGCCTCGGTAGTCCATTTATACAAAGGGATTCGGAAAAACTGACAAGGCCATTGCTTGCGATACCCCGCATATCGGCGCCATATCTCCCGCTCAATAGGATGATCCGCTTCGCTCCATACAATACGGAATCTTAATCGACTGGGGATATTTATGGCTTCGTTTACGCGGACTGTCTCATAAATGATTGATACATCAGATATAGCTTATGTGCGGTTCTTGATATCAGCAATTGCGAGGAGTATATCAACGGTGCCGCTTGCGATATTCGGACGGGGTTACGGATTTGACCTTCCAGAATGCACGGTTAAAAGTGCTGATATTCTCGAACCCGGCTTCGAACGCGATATTGAGTATTGTGGCGTCGGTTTCCGCCAGCATGTGCGCCGCTGCATCGACACGCAGCTTGGTCACGAAATCACTTAGCTTTTCACCGGTATAAAGCTTGAAATACCTTCCCAAGTTGTCCGGGTTGATCTCAAGCATGGAGGCAAGTCCCTCGCGCGAGATTTCACGATTAAAGTTAGCATTAATATAATCGATGGCCTTATTAAGCTTATCCTCGGTGGAGGCGGAAACCGACCAAGGCGCATGTGAAGGCGCGGTCTCGCCTTCTGATTCACTCATGCGAACAGAACCTATTTTTCCGCTCATCACTGCAAAAGCGAATGTCATGAGCACTCCGAGCACAACGGAAACCGCGGCCATGACGGCCAAGTGCTCCCTCCTTGACATCTCGTAAGTATAGTTGGTAAAAATGATTTCGATGGTGCCCAGGGCTTTGCCTTCGCGCCGCATATACTTGAATACCCGCAACTTCTCGCTTCCGATCGTAAACCTGTCGCGCTCAAACAGCACATGCCCGCTGGGTTCCCTGAGGGTTATCTTTTCAATGCTTTTATCCTTCAAAAAGGTTTCAATACTGTTGGTCAGGGCTTCCATATTGTAATCCCAGATATTATCGAGGTTCGAATCGATTATGAGATCGGCGAGCCGGTCCGTCCCCTCCCACATGGAATAATTAGTCAGGATGAGCGAAAGCGTGCCCATTTGCTGCCCGCCCTTCAGGATTTTCCTGGTGATCACCGTTTCCCGCGTCCCCTTTTCGGGGCGTGATAGATTAACCAATTCGATCGCGGAATTATCCAGTATCTTGAGCGAGGAGATATCGCGGTTCGAGAACAGGGATTCCATGCTTTTTTTAAGCGCGGGCACGTCGTAGCTTGAAAGATTATCGGTACCGGAGGTCATAATGATTTCGGCGATGCGCTCCGCTTTCTGTCCGAGCGCATCATCGGACCGCGCATCGGCGGTTAATATGTAGATGATGCTGGAAATAAAGGAAAGGAATAACAGAATTACCAGGGGTAGTAACACCCACCTTTCGATTCGCAAGAATCGCATCGTCATGCCTTTTTCTGAAAAGCCCCGTAAATTAAGCCCTGCTCAACTATCCAGTATACTACCCCCTTTTTGTCAAGGAAGAACCCTTTGCGTCCGGATACTCCTGCCTGGACATGCACCCTGTAATTCATTACTACCTCGTTGTAAACGCTGACACCATCGGCACGTAAGCCCTGGGCGCATTGTAGCGCTCGATCGGGAAGCCATCGAGCATTTTTAAGGCCGGAAGGTACGCGCGGAAGCTTTTCTGATTTCGTATCCCGTTTTCCAGGTTACCGCCGCGAAATCGTTCTTCCCTTCCCGGGGCGTCCTCCCCGTCCCGGATCATGAGCCGCCGTATACCCCATACTTTTTCACGGCCTGGAACATGGCGATGCAGTTTTCCGGGTTCACCCCGGGATGGAGCGAATTCGAGTCGCTGATAATGAGCCCCCCGCCCGCGGCCGCGTCGAGGATGGCCCGACGTACCGCTTCATCGACCTGGGCGACGGTGCCGCCGGGGAGAAGGTCCACACAGTCTATGTTCCCGATGAGACACAGCCGGTCGCCGCAATAGTCCTTCACCTTCTTGAGATCCATCCCCGCCTGCGGCTCCAGTGGGTTCAGACCGTCGTAGCCCGTGTCGATGAGTATATCCATGATGGGCCAGAGGTTCCCGTCGCTGTGTCGCACGACCTTCATCCCCTTCGCGTGCGCCGCCTCGACGAGCTTCCTGTTGTACGGGTTGACGAATTCCACGAAGTGCGCCGGCGATATGAGCGTGGAGCTTTTGTCCGCTATGTCGTCCTCGACGATCAACACGTGGGCGCCGGCCGCGGCCACAAGCTCGAGCTGGGCAAGGTTGTAGTCCAGCACCATCTTCGCGATCTCGTGGACGAACCCGGGGTCGTCGAACATCTTGATCATGAGGTTTTCCATCCCGGCGAGCCGCCACGACTTGACGAAGCTTCCGCGCATCATCCAGAAGAGCGCCTTCGCGTCGCCGAAACGGGCCTTTGCGAGCTCAAGGAGCGCGAGATGCTCCTTTTTCGGAACCGGCGGACGGTACCCGGCGAGGTCGGCCCTCTCCTTTACGGGGTAACCGCGCGGAACGGGGATGCCGTGCGCGCTGCGCACGTACACGACGCCGAAATCGTCGCGCACATGTTGTTCATCGACAGCCTGGGTGTCCCCGATCTCGAACGCGGTGAAGCCGTCGACCTCGTAATGCTCATGGATGAGGAACAGCGTGTCGAGGAGCTTCATCTTTTCGGCCGGCTGCATCTGCTGGAATTCCATGGGTTCGGGGAGGCCGTTGGTGATGTGCCTGCCGATGCCTATGATGGGTCCCTCGTTGATCCCGTGGATGTAGAGCGGCACCCTGTCCGCCTCGCGGATTTCGAGCGCGGCGATTATGCGTTCCCTGCCGTTCATATTCACCTCCCCGCATTTCCCATGCCCGCACCTGCCGGGGCGCAGGCGTCGTACGCCCCCGTAATCGTATCGGACACGGATGAATTACTGTCGTTCAAGGACGTGAATCGTCAAGCCAATAAGCGGATTCTCCGGATGCATCATGAAAAAAGGGATTTCATTTTAATTATATACCGGGTACGATGTGCGCGTAGTCGTATCGGACAATAATTCTTTACGCCCCGCATTCCGGGCAAGGGAGAAATCGATGGCACAATCCGGCACCGTTGCGGGCGCAAACCCTTCCCCGGGATACTCGTACTACGTGTTCACGCTGCTGTTTCTGCTATACATGTTCGATTACATCGACAGGCTGATCATCGTTTCGCTCTTTCCCTTCATCAAGGCCGAATGGGGAATAAGCGACGCGAGCTGCGGGCTGCTCGTCTCCGCCGTCTACTGGTCGATACTCCTGTTCACCTTCCCCGTGTCCATCCTGATAGACCGGTGGAGCAGGAAAAAAACCATAGGAATCATGGCGCTCCTGTGGAGCCTGGCGACGGCCGCCTGCGCCCTGGGCCGCAACTTTGGCCAGCTCTTCGCGGCGCGCACCGCGATCGGGATCGGCGAGGCCGGGTACGCGGCCGGCGGGACCGCCATGATATCCGCGCTCTTTCCGCTGGAAAAGCGCGCGCGCGTCCTGGGTCTCTGGAACGCATCGATCCCCCTGGGAGGCGCGCTGGGAATCGCGTTAGGCGGCATCATCGCCGAGCACTTCGGCTGGCGCCACGCCCTGGGACTGGTCGCCGTCCCCGGCATGTTCGTCGCGCTTTTGTTTTTTCGCGTCAGGGACTATAAAACGATCGAGCTCGTAACGACCAGGGGCACGGGGTCCGATACCGCCGTTCGCGCGAGGATGCGCCCCGGCGAGATCGCCGCGCATTTCATGAGGAGCAAATCGCTCATCTTCACCAATTTCGGGTTCGCCGCGAGCGTATTCGTGACGACGTCCATGATGAGCTGGCTCCCCTCGTATTTCCAGCGCACCGAGGGAATCCCCATGAGCCAGGCGGGAACCAAAAGCGGGCTCATCATGTTTCTCGCGATCCTGGGCGCCCCGCGGCGCGAATGCTCGTACCCGCGATAACGAGCGTGCTGACGGCGGTGATACTTTTTTCAGCCTTTGCCTTTTTCGAGGGAACGGCGCAGTATATCACGCTTCTCATGGTGGGAATAACCGCCGTCGCCTTCGTTCCGTCCGCGGTCGCCGTGACGCAGGACGTCGTCCATCCCGGTCTCAGGGCGATGTCGCTCAGCATCAACGTGATCGTCCAGCACGTCCTGGGAAGCGCCCTGGGGCCGGTGTTCGTGGGCGCGGTATCGGACCGCTACGATATCATCACGGCGCTTTCCGTGCTTCCCGCGTTCTCGATCCTGGCCGCGGTACTCTTTTTCATCGGCTCCTTTTATTACGAGGGCGACGCCGCGCGCGCCGAAAAGGTCGCGATCGAGCTCGAATGAAATTGTAGTGACGCAGCGCCGGCCGCGCTTTAATTGATGAAAGCATGAACATACTTGAATCACATATCGTCCCGGAGGGGGCAGGCGGGAGGCGGTTCAGCGATTATGCGTGCGAAATAATCCGGACCATTCCCTCGCGCAAGGGTATAAAGAACGCGATAAAGCGCGGGGACATACGTATCGACGGAAACGAATCGGGAACCGGCGCATGGATACAACCCGGCCAAAGGATCGAGCTCGTCGAATCCGATACGATAATTTCCAGGATATACCGCTTTCCGCTGGATGTGGTGCATGAAGACGATCACCTCGCGGTGATCAACAAGCCCGCCGGTATCGCGGTCAACGGCAACAGGTTCAAGTCCGTGGAGAACGCCCTCCCCGGTAACCTCAAGCCTTCTGCGGCGGCCGGCGCGCTGCGCCGCCCCCGCCCGGTCCACCGGCTGGACGCCTCCACCGGCGGTCTGCTCCTCATCGCGAAAACCTCGCGGGCGCTCGTGGCGCTGGGGCATCAATTCGAAAAACGCGAAATAACAAAACGCTACCGCGCGATCGTCATGGGGAGAACCCCGGAAAGGGGAAGTATCGACAGGCTACTGGAGGGACGCGAGGCATTGACGGAATATTGTACGCTCAGCCGCGTGCCGTCGCTGCGCAACGAATGGCTGTCGCTGCTGGATCTCGTTCCGCATACGGGAAGGACGCACCAGCTTAGAATCCACATGGCGGATGAGGGCTTCCCTATCCTGGGCGACGCGCTTTACGGGACGGCGGGGAACGTATTGAGAAGCAAGGGGCTCTTCCTATGGTCGGTCGAGGTGTCGTTCACCCATCCCGCGAGCGGGTTGCCGGTCGTGGTCAAGATCGACGAGCCGGTGAAATTCGACGCCGTTCTCGAGAGGGAACGGCGTCGGTGGGAGAAGTATCGGGACGCGTAAGCCGTGTCCTGCCGGCGATCATTCATCCGGGTAACGGCTCGAAATCGATTTGAAGTAATCGAAATTTTCGAGAAATATTTCAACGAGTTCCGGATCGAACTTCCGGCCGGCTAGTATTTTGATTTCGTTGAAGACGTCGTCCTGCGTCCAGGCGCTCTTGTACACGCGCCTGGAGGAGAGCGCGTCATACACGTCCGCCAGCGCGACGATACGGCCGTAAATTGGAATCTCTTCACCCTTTTTGGGAACGGGCTTTCCCTTTCCGTCGGTTTTCTCCGGCAGGCCGGTCCCAAGGTTGATATATCCCGGGTATCCTGTCCCATCCCAGTTCTCGTGGTGGTTGAGCGCCACCACGGTCGCCATTTCGTCGAATTCGGAATGCTTGTTTTTAAACAGCTGGGCGCCGATATACGTATGGCTTTTCATGATTTCGTATTCTTCCGGCGAGAGCTTTCCCGGCTTTTTCAGGATCAGGTCCGATATCCCCACCTTGCCGACATCGTGCAGCATGGCGGACATGCGCAGTATATCCTTGTTGTGATCGATCTCCTTCGGGGAAATATTTTTCCTGCCGGCCCAGCGTTCGTATATCTCTATCGCAAGCGTGGCGACCCTGTTTACATGGGGCCCCGTTTCCTTGGGATCGCGCAGTTCCGCCATGTTGATCATGCGCAGGATGAGGTCCCTGGTCATCTGGGCCCGCTGCAAAATCATGCTCGCCGCACTGGCGAAATGGAGCGCCAGGTGCTCGTCGCGGGAGTCGAAGCTCCCCACGTATTCGAAACCGTCGTCGATCCCTTTCCCTTCCTCGACCGTACGAAGGGAATTTATTATCTGCATTACCCCGAGAATTTCATTCCTGTTGTTCTTTAGCGGAATGGTCAGTATCGACTTGGTCACGTACCCGGATTTCTTATCGTTTGTTGGATCGAATTTATAGGGCGAGTCCCCGGATATTTTATACGCGTCCATAATGTTGAGAATTTCGCCCGTGATGGCGGCGTAGCCGGATATGGAATTTTTATTTATTCTGGTCCTGAATGTCGTGTATATAAGCTTTTGGCCCGGGGGCAGCTTGCGCTGCATCGAATCGGTCTGTACATGGCTGAATACCAACTCGTCCCCTTCCTTGATCTGGATGGATCCCGCATCGGCGTTGAGGAAGCTCCTCGCTTCGAGGAGTATTTTTTCCAGGAGCAAATCGAGATCCTGGGTCGTATTCAGCTCTTCGCTGAAATGAATGATTTCCTCTAATTGCTGGTTATTGTCGAGCTTCATTAATTTATAATCCCTGAAGAGGACGTCTCCCCATTGTTGATCCCCTGGAGTATCTGCCCCTTCAAACGGTCACCTCCCCGGAGAATGCCTCGGGCCGGCGTCCATTTCTCCCCTCGATTCTATATTACTGTAATGAAAAGTCAACGTATAATCAAGGGGAAAGTACAGGCTGCATGGCCTGCAATAGTCTCCCGGTCGTGGCGATTTTTACTTTAAAAACCTTTCCGCCTCGGAAGGTTCGATCCCCCGATTAACCTTCAGCATTTGCCCAACGAGCTTATCCTTCGATCCCTCCGCACCCAGGCGGTACGCACTGGTCATATGCTTATATCCGAACTTGTCCTCGCTTAAGGAGAAAACGGCAATATGCCATCCATAGGGATTCCCCGTTTTGCTCAACTTTCGCGTAAAGCTTCGCATGATAATATAGGTTTGCATCTGTAACAGCGCAATCGTTTGTTCGAAGCCCGTGCGGCCGTTTTTAGAAAAACCCGCCATGGATTTCATGCGATACGATTCGATCAGGGGCTGTTTTTCGAAGAGGTCCATTATGGCCTTACTTTTTTGCGAAGCCTTGCCGACCTCGTAACGCGTATCGAAGTCATAGCCGTCGCGCCTGTACGACGCGAAGTACGGCACCCACTCCTTCGACACGAATCCCGCCCTGCCCCTGAATATCTTGCAATAGGCTATATCCGGCTCCTCGGCAAGGAACATGCGCCATGCCCATGGATCGGACCGCTCGTCTCCGGTCCACCAGTACAGGCCGCTCGTGACGTCCATGACGGAATAACCGTCTATTTCATTACTGAAAAACGGAAGGAAGCCTGTCGTCAAGATGAGATCCCTGAGCTCGCGCCGGGTCCTGATTCTGGTGCGTTTCATACGGTATTACTAAATAATAGTTTTTAAAACGGATTTTCATTCAAAACCAGCCAATAAAGCCCGATTTGTTTTACTACATCAGCGAACTGATGGAAGTCCACAGGTTTGCGGATATAACTGTTTGCTCCATAACTATAAGCTTTTTCAAGATCCTGTTCTTCATTCGATGTTGTAAGTATTACGACGGGGACGAGTTTCGTCCGTTCATCTTTACGGATATTCTGAATCACTTCCAATCCATCCATTCTCGGCAGCTTGAGGTCCAGGAGCACTACCTGAGGCTGTTCCCTTGTATTACGGCCTTCATATTTACCTGTCCCGAAAAGATAGTCCAAGGCCTCCACCCCGTCTTCAGCAGTGATTACATCATTAAGTATTCTGCTTTTTTCAAGAGCGCGGAGTGTGAGCTGCACATCATCCGGATTGTCTTCTACCAGAAGAATAACTTTATTATTCATTTTTATACTCCAGAAATAAAGTTTTTATTACAATGTAAAGTATACCGTTGTACCCTTATTTATTCCGCTTTCGAACCACACCTGACCTCCATGACGGTTAATGATACGTTTAACAGTCGCAAGACCTATACCTGTTCCAGGGTAATCCTCGGTCTTATGCAGCCGCTGGAAAGGATTAAACAGCTTTCCTGCATGGGCCATGTCGAACCCCACGCCATTATCTCTCACGAAAAATACCCTTGCATTCTCCCTGTACGTTTCACCGAATTCTATTACGATTCGATTGCATTTTTCACTGAATTTCCAGGCATTGGATAATAAATTCTCAAGTGCAATATTGAGAAGCCTGCTGTCGCATTCGGATATCAGATTGTCAGGTATGATAAACTCTGTAGAACGTTCCGGGTATTGGCTGATTAAGTAAGCAGCGATTCCTTTTACTATTGTACTTAAATTGACGCTTTCACGGTTTATTCCACTTCGGTTTACATGCGACAGCTTGAGAAGATCGTCTATGAGGCTCCCCATCCGTATTGTAGCGTTCCGTACGCGGTTAAGGTAATCTTTGCCTTTTTCGTCAAGCTTGTCCGCATAGTCTTCGAGAATAGCAAGGCTGAATCCTTCGATGCTTCTCAGGGGAGAGCGCAGGTCGTGTGAGACAGAATAGCTGAAAGTCTCAAGTTCCCGGTTGGCTGTTTCAGCGGTCTCTTTTGCAATACGCAGGGACTCAACTGTCTCCTGAAGTTCGCGGTTGGCAGTCTCGGTTTTTGTCCTCTCGGCGTTAAAATCATCGAGAAGATTCAACATTGCCCGCTGTGTTCCCTCAAGTCGTTCCTTCTCTACAGAAAAATCATCAAGAATATTTAATGCTGCTTTCTGTGTTCCTTCAAGTCGTTCCTTTTCTACAGAAAAATCCTCAAGTATATTTATAGCAGCCCGCTGTGTTCTTTCAAGTCGTTCCTTCTCTACGGAAAAATCCTCAAGTATATTCAGTAACGCAGTTGAATAGTCAGCGATTTTCGTTGAAGCCGGGTTATGTTGTATTGCATGTCCGGTTTTAACACTCATTATTTGTCCCTCACATTCAAACTGCCGGGCGAATAGAATTAATCTCTTTTTTCAGCTCTTCTATCTCTTTTTTTAATTCAATCATTTTAAGCTCCCTGCCCACAGTGAGTTTCTGGAATCTCTCCAGCTCGGCGATTTTTTCCAGCTCCCGTGTCCGCTGTTCTTCTCTCGCGCGCTGTTCAGCAATTCTGGATTCCGCTTCCTTCTGGGCAGTAACATCCCGGGCGGAAGCGAATACGCCTAATACCTTCCCTTGAGTATCCCGGTAAACAGAGGCATTGTAGAGAACGTCTGTAAGGCTGCCGTCTTTACGCCTGATGCTCAAGGGATAGTCGGTAACCGATCCCCTGGCAAATACCTGCTGGTATCCGTCACGGGCCCTGTCCGGTTCCGTAAAATAATCCGAAAAGTCCGTGCCTATCAGGTTCTCGCGCGGAACGCCTGTTACCTTTATCGTTGCCTCGTTGACGTCGGTAATTTTCCCTTCCGGGTTGATTGTTACCAGGGGGTCAAGGGATGCTTCTATCAGGCTCCTGGCATACTGGGCTGCCTGCAGTAATTGCTTGTCAGATTCTTTCTTATCCGAAATGTCATTGCTCATAAGCAGATAACCGATCGGATTCCCGGAAGCATCATTTCTGCGTGTAACAACAACGCTCGCTACAAAACGTGAACCATTCTTCCTGACCCGCAGGTACTCCCCCTCAACAAGGCCTTTTTCATAGGCTGTGTCAAGCATCCTGTCGACAGCCCCGGACTTGATATCCTCCGGCGTATGAAGTATGCCGGAGTCCAGGCCTATAATCTCTTCCGCCTCATATCCGTAATTTCTGCGCGCGCCCTCGTTCCACGAGAGAATCTTGCGGTTAAGGTCTTTACCGATAACCGAGTATTTGGTAGAACTCTCCAGGATGTTATTCAGAAATATTTTCGTCTCGGAAAATTCCCGCATAATGCGTTTGGATTCTGTAACATCCCGGGCCGCAGCGAACACACCCAAAACCTTACCTTCGATGTCGCGGTAAACAGACGCGTTATAGAGAACATCGGTTAGCCTTCCGTCTTTATGCCTTATTGTAAGTGGGTAGTCGGTTACTGCGCCTTTTGCAAAAACCTGTTTGTATCCCTCACGCGCCTTGACCGGCTCGGTAAAGTAATCCGAAAAGTCTGTGCCGATCAGCCGGTCGCGCGGAATTCCTGTTACATTAACCGTAGCCTCGTTGACATCAGTTATCTTTCCTTCGGGGCTGATCGTTACAAGAGGGTCAAGAGAGGCCTCTATTAGGCTTCTCGCATACTGCGACGCCTGCTTCTGTTCTGTAACATCCCGCGCTGCAGCAAACACGCCAAGAACTTTCCCCTCGATGTCGCGGTAAACAGACGCGTTATAGAGAACATCTGTCAAGCGACCGTCTTTATGTCTTATGGTGAGAGCATAGTCTGTAACGGAACCCATGGCAAAGACCTGCTGGTATCCCTCGCGCGCCTTGACTGGCTCGGTAAAGTAATCCGAAAAGTCTGTGCCGATCAGCCTGTCGCGCAGAATTCCTGTTACATTAACCGTTGCCTCGTTGACATCGGTTATCTTTCCTTCGGGGCTGATCGTTACCAGGGGATCAAGGGATGCCTCGATAAGGCTTCGGGCATACTGCGACGCCTGTTTCTGCGCGGTAACGTCCCGGGCTGCAGCAAACACGCCAAGAACTTTGCCTTCTATGTCGCGGTAAACAGACGCGTTATAGAGAACATCGGTTAACCTTCCGTCTTTATGCCTTATTGTAAGTGGGTAGTCGGTTACTGCGCCTTTTGCAAAAACCTGTTTGTACCCCTCGCGCGCCTTGTCCGGCTCGGTAAAGTAATTCGAAAAGTCCGTTCCTATCAGCCTGTCGCGGGATATGCCTGTTACTGATATCGTCGCCTCATTGACATCCGTAATTTTCCCTTCGGGGCTTATGGTGACCAGGGGGTCAAGGGATGCCTCAATGAGGCTTCTCGCGTACTGCGATGCCTGTTTCTGCGCATCTTCCGTAAGAATTTTGGATGGTTTCAGTTTTGAATCGGAATCGTTTTTGTTCTTCACATTAACCCTCTCCTTTTCAAATTGCCATGGGGTCATAATCCCGTTGAGTTCATTAAAACGAAATGGGTATTGTAGCATCCCAAGCGCGCCCGTGCCTGAAAGCCCGTCCCTGATTGAAACGGCGTCATGCCCAGAAGATTAGCTTTAAAGATTAAATACTATTCTGGTTTAAATTCAAGTGAAATCTTTGTACCTTTCTCGCTTTGTATCCGGATAGTACCGTCCAGATCTTTAAGCAAAAACTTGACCATCCGAAGACCAAAACTTGTTATATTTTCGAAATCAATTGAATTATCAATACCGATTCCATCATCTTGAATAATCAGGCTGGCTTTAGTGCCCGTCATTGACGCAGATATTGTAATTAACCCCCTGTCCCTGCCTTTAAAAGCGTATTTCATTATATTGGTTATAAGCTCATTGATTATTAATCCGAGAGTCTGTATTTTTTCCGTTTTTACCTCGAAATCACTTATGCGCTTTATAACCTTGACTATTTTGCCGTTTGGAAAGTTCGATATAATTTCGTCCACAAGAGATGATAAATAGCTCATGACTGATATTTTTTTAAAATCATACGCCTGATAAAAATCGTAGGACCGGTATAACTTGTCATACAAGACCATCATACTCAGAACACGGTTCCCGGCATCCTCAAGGGCCAAGACAGCCGGCTGTTCTTTCAAGGTATCGGCCTGAAGATGAAGAAGGGAATAAATTACATTCATATTGTTCTTGATACGATGGTGTACTTCTTTTAGAATAATATCTTTTTCCTTGAGAAGCTGCTGGATTTCTTTTTCAGCCTTTTTGCGTTCAGAAACATCTCGAATTATCATACTTGTCCTGATGTTTCCATAACTATCCTTGAATCTGGAAATAGAAACCTCCCCGGGAAAACTTTCCCCGCTTTTACGAATATAGGTTAGTTCGCCATGAAATCTTCCAGTTCTATTGCCCTCTTCCAATGCGGCCGCTAATTCCGAATCGGAATTATTAACTATTCCGTTTAGTCCGATCTGTTTTATCTCATGTTCTGATCGTTTAAACATACGGCATGCGGATTCATTAACTTTATAAACAGACCCATCAAGGGATGTGAGAAGAATTGCATCGTTAGATGAATCAAAAACCAAACGATATCGCTCTTCGCTTTCGCGCAGTGCCTCGCGGTGAGAAGAGCGCTTGATAGTAGACAGAATTGCAACCCTGAGCATCTCGGGACTTATCTCGTTTTTAATGAGGTAATCGTCTGCGCCGACACGGATTACATCCGCTGCAATATGTTCATTGCCCTGACCGGTTATAATGATAATCGGGGTGATTTCATCAGTTTTACGGATTTCACTTACTACGTCAAACGCGGTACATTCTCCAAGCATGTAATCCACCAGGAGCAGGCTATATCCATTGCCGGTAAATTTTTCCCTGCTTTCAGTCCAGCTTGTATCGGAATCTATTTCAAAATTATAATCAACTATTGACTGGAAATGTCTTCTTATGAGAATAATATCATCTGGTGAATCATCAATTATCAGAATTTTAATTGTTCCCAAATCAAACTCCTGTTTAAAAATGACGGATACTCATAGTGTAGATCACACTTGATTTAATCATAATCATACAGAAACCGCGACCTTGACAAGAAGAAAGTCTCCGGGCATAAACCCGCTTCCCGGAGGTGTGCTTTTCAAAGATATTGTTTTTCCCGGAAAAAAGCTCCTGCACTGGAGGCTTTTACTCCGGTGGGATTGTCGCATTGGGGAGGGCGGTCGTACAGGGGCATTCCCATTCTCCCTCGTGGCCCCCACTCTCCCCGCTCCTCAGCGGAGGGCCTGACGCCCGAACTCGCCTCGCCGGCTCCGCCGGACTCGGCTCAAAGCCGGACGCAGACGCGCCCACCATATCTCCCCTCTCCAATGGGAGGGGACGGGGGTGAGGTCAAAATCGATTCCTGGAGGTCTTCATCATCGCTATTTCAGGAAGGCAGTGTGACGGATGGTATTTCCATAGCACGGGCTTAAAATTTGCGAACCCCTAAAATCGCGCTTTTTTTAAAACCCCGGACGAAACGACCCCAGACCATTCCCCGGATTGTGCATAACGGTAATGAAAAGTCAACGCAAAATCAGGATCAATATGAAGACCGGCAATCCCAACGACGCACGCTTCCTGGGCCAGATATATCCCGCGTAAAGCGAACATTTACACCGGATACTGTACATGTTTTCTCTGCAAAATTCGCAAACACCACGACGGGAATCAGCCGTGCGCCATAATGAGGGGGTGTTCGAAGTGCCGCGCTCCAAATCCTTGAAAAAGATATTGACCATAAAAATAGAGAGGGCGAAGATCGATCCCGGCTGAAACTACCCGATCGAAGGTCCGTATGCTTTTATCATACCTATCGTTCTTCACCTTCATATCCTGCATAGCGCTTGGACTAATAAACCTGTTCCTTGATTCCAAAGCGAAATTGAACCGGGCTTTTTTCCTGCTCTCCGCGTCCTCGGCGCTCTGGGCGTTTGCGTATATTTTCATCTTCATTGCCGACGACAAGGAAACGATCTGGCTGTGGTACAGGATTTCCGCTCCCGGCGGGTTGTTTCTTTTATTTTCCACATTCAATTTCCTGTATATATTTGCAGGTTTAAAGGATAATACCCGGCGTTTTTTTTCTATCATTCGTATACTTTACTTCCTGTTTATTTTGTACCTGATATATGTCCAGGCAACGGCCACATTGTTTGTCGTGGATTTCGTAAGCACCCCGTACGGGAATGCTGGAATTATCAATACCTCATTGCCGGGGTATTACCTCACTAATAGTGCGGCTATGATTTGCCTGGTTTCCGGCGGGATATTCTTATTTGAAGGAAATAAATATAATACATCAAAACGATACAGGATCCAGATAAAAGGTCTGGTACTTTTTATGGGTGTTCCCATAGTGCTCGTTGCGCTGTTTAATTTCATACTCCCTGCCGGAAATATAATCCCCTTCCCCTTTGTGGGCGTGGTAACGCTCAATTTCACCGTTGCCGGAATTTTCTATCTAATAACCAGATTCAAACTGCTGCGGGTGGATTACAGCTTGATAAAACCTGAAGACCTGGTTTCGCATCTCAGTGATATGATCATGATCTTGGACATGAGGCTCAGGATCGTAACGGCAAATAGGGCCGCGGAAGCGCTCCTTTCCCTCGAACCCAAGGTCCTGGAAGGCATTTTTTTCCCTGAGATTATACATGGCGATGACGGATTTAAGGAAAGAATAAAGCGCTTTGTGGCGGGAAATGAAGATTCCATGGACTTACGGCTCGCCTACAGGAAGGGCGAGGATGATTCAATAGTTACGGATACGTACCTCTCCAAGATAAAAGATACGCTGTCGGATATCGTCGCAATTCTCGTGATTTCGAAAGAGATTCGCGGAAGGAAAGAATTTCAATACGCGTACGGGATTTCGGACAGGGAATTGGAAATACTGGATTTATTCCTGTCCGGGTTATCCGCGCGGGAAACCGGTGAAAAACTGCGGATATCCCGGAGAACCGTCGAAACACATCTCACCAGCATCTATAACAGGACCGGTATTAATAATAAAGCCGGACTTTTCAATCTTTGCGCAAAGTTTAAATTGCTCCCCTGAAAGCTCCCTCAAGCGCCCCTTTCGGAATTTTTCCGGAATATTGAAAAATAATTACGCCCTACGTAGTTCTACGGATGGCAAAGATGATCCAGAAGGGTACGATTGCCCATGTTCAAGTAGAGAATACTTGTTAGTGGAATATAATATCGAGGAAAAAGGAAACTCGAGCTCCGCGCAAAATTCTAAATTGATTATGTTTAAGGAGTCATGGAATGATGAAAACACTATCACCGGTTCTTTCGACTATTATTTTTATTCTGGCCCTTGCCCTTTCCGCCTGCGACGGAGGCGGAAGCAGCGACGGCGTCCGGACCGCACCCTCTGCTCCGGTTGTAACCGCAGCATCCGGTCAAATAACCATAACCTGGTCCGCTGTAGCCGGTGCCGACAGCTACCAGGTCTGGTATGGGACGACCGATGATTCAAGCCTGGCCGGCCAATATGGCGGCGATTTTTCCGGCACAGCGTGCCTGCTCACCTACCTGACAAATAATACGGTTTATTATGTCTGGATTAAAGCCAGATATGGTACCGAATTGAGTGGGTTCAGTCCTTCCGGAAGCGCGACCCCGACATCATCATCTCTCGCAAAAAGCGATGTGGTATTTGTGTATTATACCAGCAGTTCGGATTCCGCTATTCAAAGAATGCAGGATTCAGGTTCTCCGGTCAATATCGTTTCTTCCACCATCGGAATAGAGCTGGTTTTGCCTTCTGCTTCCACAAACAGGGACAAGGCAGCATATCTGTATTTTGAGACCAGCGATCCTTTCAACACCTTTATAATGTACAAGGATTCAGGCGGCACCCTGGATATTACTCCTTCCAACTTTAATTATTGGGGCGATTTTTCAATGGCGCTCTCTCCCGACGGCTCGAAACTTGTGTATAGTGTCTATGGCAGTCCTTATCTTTACATAATCCCGACCGACTCGACCAATCCTTCATCCGTGCAGCTCACCAATTGTACCGGCGGAAAGGATAATTATCCCACATGGTCCCCGGACGGGACGCAGATCGCCTTCGTCCATATCGATGACGATTATAACGCGAAGATATACAGGATCAACGCCGACGGCAGCAGCACCGATCCATATGCTGACGAACTGTTCAGCTTTGACACGATCGTCCCGGGCAATGAGTCACTAATACAAATAACGTGGTCTCCCGTCAACCCCTACCAGATGGCCTGCAGTTCAAGGTTAGACGGTTCGAATCCAAAGTTTTTTATTTACACGCTGAACCTGACGACAAAGGAGAGGATGAAGGTGACGAACACCACAGGCACATCGGAATTCAACCCCAGGTGGTCAAAGGACGGTAATTTTATTTTTTATGAGATAAACAAGAACATCTATTATACTCCTATTAACGATTTGGAAGCTTCCCAGATTACGACAGACGGTAAATCGTCCTTTAGGGGGTGGGAACCGTCCTAGGCCGGGGCTTTGTTCAATAAGCATACAGTACCATCATGCGTGCGCCCATGCCGGGCGCACTAAATAAATCCCCGCCGTCATTCTCATGGCGTCGGGGATTCCATTATCTCAATAGGGATCATCCAGGAAATTGCATCCTAAAATCTCCTGACACAAAACCGTTTTCTCGAAAGTGAGCTCCTCAAAGAGGCTGCCCTTCCCCGTCATAAATCCCCCAGGCAGAGGGCTTAATATTCTGCAGGAAGCATGCGTGATGACAGACTCATCGCAGAACATGCCCGAAACCCCCGAGCGGATTTTCATTGAATTTCCAGACATGCAGTGTATCCTCTGCCTACCATGAATAACCTAAAAAGAACCGCCGCGATCCTGTCAGTACCGCTTGTTCTCGTGATTTCCATGCTGGTCTATTCGTTCGCGATCGAGCGCTACCTCGTGGAATACCATGAGATTCCCGTCGAGGTCGAAGGCCTTCCCGC
Source organism: Spirochaetota bacterium (assembly GCA_004297825.1). Lineage (NCBI taxonomy): Bacteria > Pseudomonadati > Spirochaetota > Spirochaetota bacterium. The sequence continues at coordinate 73,031 of SCSX01000047.1, read as the reverse complement.
CGAATTCCAGGACTTCCGGATCATGGTGATCTCCGATCTTCACGCCGGCTCCCTGATGCCACGATCCTGGGTGGAGCGCGTCATCGACGCGGCGCAGGCTCAACACAAGGACGCGATATTTCTCCTGGGTGACTATGTACACGCCCGCGATACGCGCAAAGAGCTCGATATGGTATACCCGCTGCTTTCAAAACTCTCGGCTCCGGATGGGGTGTATGCCGTCAACGGCAATCACGACCACTGGGCCGATCACGGTTACGCGCTCACGCTTCTCGTGCAGAGCGGGAGAGCGATCGAACACGGGGTACGGGTCATCCGCCGAGGGGACGCACACATTGCCGTCGCGGGGCTTGGCGATTACACTGAGGACCGATACGGCATCGACTCAGTGGGCGGGATCCCGGAGGGACAGGTCCTGATCGTTCTGGCCCACAATCCCGATTCCACGGAGATCGGGCATTCGCGGAGGGTTTCGCTTTTCGTGTGCGGGCACACGCACGGCGGGCAGGTGAGAATACCGTTAAAGGATTACGCGCCCGTTATCCCCGTGATTCACAGGGAGCTCGACGCGGGCATCAGGAAGAATTCGCGCGGCGAGACGGTATTCATTTCACGCGGGATCGGATGGGCCGTGCTGCCATTCCGCTTCAACTGCCGCCCGGAAATTCCGGTACTGGTGTTAAAGAGAAAGGGATGAAAGCGTTTGATGCAATCATATGTCAAATATCGAACGAGTACACTGCCGAAAGGGTTAGGCCGTAGATGTTCGGATTGACCTCGAACAAGTGCCCTCGTGCTCAAAAGAACACAATTGCAATCTCGAAGCCTCTGCGCCAGATCCTGCCGCCAGGACAATCAAATCAAAAGGCCTGCGATATTTTAGTTGACGATAGTATTACCCTTACTTATCCTTACTCTTACAAAGGAGGTTGCGCATGAAGGTTACATCCAAAGGCCAGGTGACCATCCCCCTTGAAATTCGCAGGCGCCTGGGAATAACCGTAGAGTCCGAGGTCGACTTCAAGGAAGACCGGGGGAAAATTTACATCATCGCTCAGAAATCCGCGCGGCCCCGCTCCAGGTTCGGACAGTACCGGGGCGCGGCGACCACGCGCATGAGCACCGAGGAAATCCTGTCCCTCACCCGTAAATAAAATGCGCCCCGTCCTGGTGGATTCAAACGTAATCCTCGACCTGTTCACGAACGACCCCCGCTGGGCCGGTTGGTCCCAGTCGACGCTCGATACGCATGCCCGCGATCATGATCTCTGCATCAATCCGGTCATTTATGCGGAGGTTTCCATCGGGTTCGATCGCATCGAGGATCTCGAAAACGCGGTCAATGGGTGCGGATTTCGCATGGTCGACATTCCACGCGAAGCCCTGTTCCTGGCGGGAAAAGCATTCCGGAAATATAAGCGGAGAAGCGGCGTTAAAACCTCCACGCTTCCGGATTTTTTCATCGGCGCCCATGCGGCGGTCACGGGCATGGACCTCATTACGCGTGACGGTTCGCGTTATGGCTCTTATTTCCCTTCCGTGCGGATAATCGCTCCTGCGAAGACCGGGTAGCTGTCTGGGAGGTCCAGGCATTGCCGCATATGTGCACGGTTACGATCGCGCCCAACTACCACTCTTTATCCTTGCCTGAGCTTGACAGGAGTTCCTTCAAATAGACGCGTGAGGCTTCCTTTGCTAAGCATGGGGTATCAAATCCCCGCTCAAAAAGCTCCCTCAAGCGCCCCTATCGGAATTTTTCCGGAATATTGAAAATAATCACGCCCTACGTAGTCCTACGGATGGCAAAGATGATCCAGAAGGGTACGATTACCCATGTTCAAATAGAGAATACTTGTTAGTGGAATATAATATCGAGGAAAAAGGAAACTCGAGCTCCGCGCAAAATTCTAAATTGATTATGTTTAAGGAGTCATGGAATGATGAAAACGCTATCACCAGTTTTTTCGAATATTATTTTTATTCTGGCCCTTGCCCTTACCGCATGCGACGGGGGAGATACGGGTGGGAATTCCGATGGAACAACCTATACCGCTGGAAAGTCGGTCGCTTACACCGTTGGCAGCGGTACATCAGCTGTATCATTCAATATGCATTATGCCCCAAGCGGCTCTTTTTCTTCAGAAGATGATACTGTTAATAAAGGGACCACGTCCCCCCCCACTACGATTACAGTTTCTCATGACTACTGGATTGCCCGGACTGCTGTGACCTATGAGTTGTGGATGTCGGTATGGAATTGGGCAAAGGATTATAGCTATAATTTCACTAATTTTGACCCGGCTGATTATGAACCACAATATCCAGTTATATTTATCTCGTGGAGGGATGCCGTGGTCTGGTGCAATGCTTTGACGGAGTATTATAACGCTACATCAAAGGTGAGCCTTGTTTGCGTATATACATATAACGGCGATATTGTCAAAGATGCATATGTCGATGATACAGTGATAGACTGGGCGAATTTGACTATTGCTACAACCGCTAAAGGTTTCCGTCTGCCTACCAGCGACGAATGGGAACTTGCGGCGCGGTATCAAAACGGAACAAACTGGACACCGGTGGATCATGTCAGTGGAGATACGAGCGGTTACTGTTATGATTTTGGAATTAGTTCCACTCCAAGTAGTGTTTTTGGCAACTATGCCTGGTGGGGTTACGAATATGATGGTGGTAACTGTACTTCCACTAAAATTGTAGGTACAGCCGGGAGCTTAACTCCGAACACTCCATGTACCGGGAATGCTAATGCGCTTGGCTTATACGACATGAGCGGTAACGTTTGGCAGTGGTGCATCAACACCTATAATGCCCCATCAAACTTACGGGTGTTTCGCGGTGGGAGCTGGCGTGATGACCGTAAATGGTTGGCGCTTGGTTGGATAGGTTACGGCTACTCAACGGATGGATATGGATTCGTAGGTTTACGGCCCGTGAGGACTCAGTAATTTCGGCCAGGATCACACGGTGTTCTACAGACGACCACTCGCCTCCGCCCCCTTAATAAAAAAGTCCCCGACGCCACTCTCATGGCGTCGGGGATTGGGCGTACCCCTCGCGACCGTTGCAACATCATGCTGCTGCATCACACCTACCGTTATGATAAAATTCATTTGAGGGGGGGAGCGACTTCCATCGGATCTAGACCATTGGCTGCCCAGGCGATTGCGTGGTTCTGATTCAGCCGATTAAAGCGCTCCATGTCGTTATCAGGAATTTCAAAATCAAATAAATTCATATTTTCCCGGATACGCTCGGGTTTACTGCTTTTCGTTACTACACAATAGCCGTGCTGCAATCCCCACCGGAGAAGCAATTTGGCTTTTGATACCTTAAGTTTTGTCGCAATTTCATTCGTGACCAATTGGCATTCTTTTTTGATCCCGGAAAGAATTTCTCCGCCCTGTCCTTCTTCAGCCCGCCAGGTTGAAAGGGGAGCAAGCGGACTATACGCAATCGGCGCGATTGAATTCTCCTTCATGTACCTGGTCAAATCAATCCGGGCGCAAATTGGATGAAACTCAACCTGGTTTGCCTCAGGTTTAGCCAGGTCTGCATCCAAAATCTCTTTAAGTCTCTCCTCATTGTAGTTCGACACGCCAATATGCCTGGTCAGCCCAGATTTTTTCAACGCAACCAGCGCGTTCCACTGTTCCAGCCTGAGTTCCGACAGCGGAGCATGTATAAGGTAAAGATCGACATAGTCAAGCTGGAGCTGCGTGAGCTGATTTTTCAGCGTTGCAATGGTCTGTTCGTAGGTTTTTTCGGGCGCCCCCCACTGTTTAAATCCGGGGAAAAGCTTGGTGGTTACGAAAATATCGTCCCTTGAAACACCGGCCGCCTTTATCCCTTTACCGGTGCCCTCTTCATTATTGTAGCCCTCGGCCGAATCGATATGTCTGAATCCGGCTTTAAGCGCCTCCTTCACGCAGGACTCGGCTTGCTCGACCGAAAGCTGGTAGGTGCCGAACCCCATGAGAGGCATGCCTATTCCATTGCGCGTCGATTTTGATATCTTCATCATTGGTCTCCTTTTTGTAATATAATGCTTTTCCTGCTTAAAGCCGTCTCAAGCCTTCGTACGCATACGGTTCACCAGCAGGTCGTCCTTGATGATCCGGTCTTTCAGTCCGCGATGGCCGATTTGACCTGCCGCTCATCGGTCACGTCGCAGATCTCGTATTCGCATTTCGTGTCCGGATTCGCACCGAGCACGTTGCTCCTGGTTTCTTCGAGCGCCTTCGCCGAGCGCGCCGCAACATAGATCGCCGCCGCGCCCGTCCGGGCGAATGCAACGGCGGTGACCTGTCCTATTCCCTGCGACGCGCCGGACAGGAAGATGACTTTGCCCGATGCGCTGCCCTTCAGGCCCGTCCCCGGATCGATTGCGGCGTACGGCTCGTGATGCTCGGTGAAGCTCGGATACTGCTCGTCGATACTGCCGTGTGGAGTAGACATTCGTTTCTCCTTTAATGATACAAAAGTCGGCGGCGTGCGGTTCACTAATCCTTTGCCATGAACTCGGTCAGGGTTCTTCCGCCCACCCCGATGCAGTCCGTGTCGTACTCCTCGACGTACATCAGGAACTTGTCTACGGGGATTTCGGTCACCTCCGCGGCCGCACGGCTGACCTTTTCGATGAGGGCTTTCTTTTTTTCGGTGCTAATTTTCCACAATTGAATTGTAATATTTGGCACATGAGCCTCCTTTGTGACGTGGACGATATTGCATAAAGTACAAAGAGGACTTATTGATATAAATTGACCTCTGTTGTATGGTGATTGGAAAAATTTAACTGATATCTCAATCTCTCGCAATACATGATTCTGTTTATTATTGCCTGATTTTCCGGAATGCGAAAAAAAACGTTGTGCAATTGCCGTCATAATACTACCATTCTGTTAAATTCAGCATGATCGGTAGTTACAAATGCATAAAAAACAGAATGAATTAATCACACTGCTTACGGACATTATGCCCGGCGAAACTTCCCTCACTACTTCAATAAAGGGGCTTTCGTTATTTCGAATCGAACGTTCGTTTCCCCGAACGCCCTACTCGTATAATTCCGAAATCATTATTCTGGCGCAGGGAGAAAAACGGGCCTGCCTTGGAAACGACGTATATACCTACGACTCTTCACATTATCTTGTTCTTCCCGTTCCCTTGCCGATGGACTGCGAAGGAAGAACCGAGCCGGGCAAGCCCATACTGGGCTTAACAATTACCATTGACCCGATAGAAGTTGGAGAGATATTATTGGATATGGGGGATAGCCGGCAGGAAACTCAATCTCTGCCACGGGGGATATATGGCGCTCCAATGAATGAAGCGCTTTATGACGCAACCGGACGGCTCTTATTAGCTGTCGCCGACCCTCAGGACAAAAAGGTGCTGGCACCGATGATTAAAAGAGAAATTATCTATCGGGTACTACAGGGCGAAAAAGGAGAGATCCTCCAGGCCCTTGCCCACCGCAACAGGCGCTTTTTCCAGATAGCAAAGGTACTACAGAAAATCCATGAGTCATACAGCAATAATTTCGACATCGAAAAACTGGCAAAAGAGATAGACATGAGCAGCTCGACATTTCACATAAGCTTTAAAGCAGTGACCGATACTTCCCCCCTGCAGTATATCAAAAATGTCCGTCTGCACAAGGCGCGCACCCTTATGATTCAGGATGGACTAAATGTCAATATAGCCGCACTACAGGTGGGATACGAAAGCCCTTCGCAGTTTAACAGAGAGTACAAACGCTTGTTTGGCGTAACCCCGGCAAAGGATGTGGCAAACCTTCGCGGACAACATATGGTAAATCTGCAAGCATACGCATAAGCCCCCAAGCCAGGGGCTTGATATTTGACATACGGCCTTTTTGTTATCGCATTGGCATATCCTTTGTTGGAGATTCCACATTCAATACATATTATAATATCACTACGGCAAAAAAAAATTCCCCGCCGCCATGTTCATGGCGCGGGGATTTCATTATCTCAACAGGGAAGAAGTGTCTCTGATTAATCCATGTGCCTTCTCAAAAACGCCGGAATATCCAGATCCTCGCTTGAGAGCTCCCGGCCGTTCTCGCGCAGGCGCCGCCGCTCGTAGTCGAGCGAAAACGTCTTGTTGTCCACGGGAACCCTTCGCTCGGTCTTGTTCTGACCTTCCTTTTTGCCCTCGATCAGGGTGAGGGATGTGCCGTTCCTGGGGGCGGATTCGGCCTCCGGCCTGCGCTGGAGCATGTTCTTCTTGCGGTCGAAACCGGTCGCGATGACGGTAACGCGCACGCGCTCGTCCAGGGCCGGGTCGATCGTGGTGCCGAATATGATGTTCGCCTCCGGGTCCACCTGGCTCGAGATGATGTTGTTCACCTCGTTCACCTCGTGCAGCGACAGGTCGTTCCCGCCGGCGATGTTGATGAGCACCGCCTTCGCGCCCTCGATGCTGATCTCCTCGAGGAGCGGGCTCGCGATGGCCATGCGGGTCGCGTCCACCGCCTTGTTCTCGCCCGAGCCTATCCCCACGCCCATGAGCGCGTCCCCGGTCTCCCGCATAACGGTGCGGACGTCCGCGAAGTCGACGTTCACGAGCCCGGTGACCATGATGAGGTCGCTTATTCCCTGCACGCCCTGCCGGAGAATGTCGTCCGCGAGCTTGAAGGCGTCGTCTATCGGGGTTTTCTTGTCGATGATCTTCAATAAAAGCTCGTTGGGAACGGTGATCAGGGTGTCCACCTTCTCCTTGAGGTTGCGGATGCCGTCCTCGGCGCGCTCCATGCGCTTCTTGCCCTCGGCGCGGAAGGGCTTGGTGACCACCCCGACGGCGAGCGCGTTCTGCTCCTTGGCGACATCGGCCACGACGGGGGCGGCCCCCGTTCCGGTCCCGCCGCCCATGCCCGCGGTGATGAAGACCATGTCGGCCCCCTTCAGGGCCTTGGTGAGCTTGTCGCGGTCCTCGTTCGCGGCGTCCTTGCCCACGTTGGGATCGGCGCCCGCGCCCAGGCCCCTGGTGAGCTTGGACCCTATCTGGATCTTGACGGGCGCGAGGGAATCGCGCAGCTGCTGAGAATCGGTGTTCACGACGATGAACTCGACCCCTTCCATACCCGTCGAGATCATCCTGTTGACGGCGTTCGTTCCGGCGCCGCCCACGCCGACCACCTTGATGATCGTCGTCAATGGTTTTTCCTCTTCCAGTCTGAACATCATCTCCCCCCTGTTTTCTGTGATTATGTCACATACACTTTCAAAAAATCAACTATAAATAGTTTTCTAAAAACTTTTTTATGCGCTCGCCTATGCCAGCCTTCGACTCACCGCGCCCGCCGGATTTTCCGGCGAACTGGCTCATCTTGACGCCGTACTTGAGTATCCCCGTGCCGTTCGCGTACTGCGGGGTGCCCACCACGTCCCTGAGCCCGGCGATCTCGCGTGGAATGCCCACGCGCACCGGCATGTTGAAGACGCGCTCGGCCGCGTCCACGCAGCCCTCGATCATGCTGCCCCCGCCGGTGAGCACGATCCCCGCCGCGAGTATCTCCTTCCTGCCGCTCTTCATGAGCTCCCGGTCGATGAGCTCCATGATCTCAAGCATGCGCGGCTCGATTATCTGCGCGAGCTCCTGGCGGAAAAGCCTGCGGGGCGCGCGTCCGCCCACCGAGGGAACCTCGATGGTCTCGGACGCGTCCACGATGTCCACCACGGAGCACCCGTACGTCTTCTTTATGACCTCGGCGGACTCAATAGGCGTTCGCAGTCCGATAGATATATCGTTGGTCACGTGGATTCCCCCGATCGAGATGACCGAGGTATAGGAAACCCCGCCTTCTATGTAGACGATGATATCGGTCGTTCCGCCGCCGATATCGACGAGCGCGACGCCCAGCTCCTTCTCGTCGCGCGAGAGCACCGCCTCCGCCGAGGCGAGGGGCGCGAATATGATGTCGGCGCACTGGTAGCCCGCGCGGTTCACCGACTTGACCAGATTCTGGATGCTCGTGGTCGCGCCGGTGATGATGTGCACCTCCGCCTCGAGCCGCACGCCGCTCATGCCGATGGGGTCCTTGATGCCGGTCTGGTCGTCCACGGCGAATTCCTTGGAAAGCACGTGGATGATCTCGCGGTCCACCGGGATCACGATCGCCTGCGCCGCCTCGATGACGCGCTTGATCTCGATCGGGTTGATGGTGCGTGACCGGTTCGTGATCGCGACCACGCCCTTCGAGTTTTCCCCTTTTATGTGCTGGCCGGTAACGCCCACGTAGACGACGCCCACCTCGGTGCCGGCCATGAGCTCCGCGTCCTCGATCGCCTTCACGATGGACGCGACCGTGTTGTCGATATTGACGATGACCCCGTTCTTGAGGCCCCGCGAGGGAGCGACCCCCACGCCGGCGACCTCGACCTGCCCGTTCTCGTTCAGGTACCCGATAACCGCGCAGGTCTTGGTGGTGCCGATGTCGAGTCCGACTATCGCGTTTTCAACTGTCATCGCACGTTCCTCCGTGTCTCACTTCATGGCCGCGCGCCCGGCGTAGATCTCCGCGCTCTCGGGGTACGAGCGCCTGGAGTCCAGGTAGCCGGCAACACAGCTCAAGACCGCGAATCCCCCCGCCGAGAAGCGCAGGTTGAACCTGGTGCGCCTCTGCTTCAGCATCACGCGCGCGCGGGGAAGCGCGGTGAGGTCTATCTCCTCGAGCTCCCGCATGAGCGCGGGTGCCGTCGTTTTCATCTCGTTCATGAACGCGATCGCCTTCCTGAGCCTCTCGGACAGGCGGCCGCTGCCGATCTCCTCGGGCGCCACTATGATGAGCGGCTTGTCGACGGCGTGTACCCGGTGCACCGAGATGACGCGCAGCTTCGCGTCCACCTCGAACGGCACGATCCCGTCTTCCTTCTTCACCGCGAGCACCCATTCCGGCTCGTTCTCGGTTACCTGGACCACGAGGCGGTCGCCGTCCTCGAAGACCCGATACGACTGGACCATGAGAAATTTGTCCAGGTGGCTGCGGAGCCCGTCAACGTCTATCACGATGCCGTCCGCCTCGACGCGGGTTTCCACGTCCTTCACGAGCTCGGCCTTGGAGAGAAGCTTCGTGCCCCGGAACTCCACGGCCTTAACCCTGCGCACGTCGCGGAAGGCGTCCACGCGGCTGTCGGTCGCGAAGAGCATCGCGATCATGAGAGCCGCCGCGGCGGACCGTTGTGCGCATCTGCGCCTCATGCCTTGCCTCTCTCCCTGAGCGCCGCAAGTATCATGGGCCCCGCCTTGTAGATGTCGCCCGCGCCCAGGGTGAGGACCACGTCCCCCTCGCGCAGGCCCGGAAGCACCGCGGACGGGATCTCGTCAAGCCTCCCGATCACGGGCACGTCGCGTCCCTCGTGCTTCTTCACCGAGCCCGCGATGAGCGCGCTCGATACGCCCTCGACGGGCTCCTCCCCCGCCGGGTAGATCTCGGTGAGGAAGAGTATATCGGCGTTGGGAAAACACTGGCCGAAATCGTCCCAGAGCACCTGGGTGCGGGAATAGCGGTGGGGCTGGAAGATTGCGACGATGCGCCGTCCCAGTCCCTTCATGGCTTCGAGCGTCGCGCGTACCTCGGTGGGATGGTGCCCGTAATCGTCCATGACGAGTACGCCGCGCTCCTCACCGATCCTCTCCATCCTGCGGCCCACGCCGCGGAACTGCGCGATCCCGTCCCGGATCGCCTTGAAGCTCATTCCCAGGTCGAGCGCCACCGCGACCACCGCCAGCGAGTTCACGACGTTGTGGCGCCCCAGCAGGTTCAGCGTGATCGTGCCCAGGGGGTCGTCCTTGTAATACGCGTCGTAGGAGGTGGAGCCGTTCGCGGCGCGCACGTCGCGCGCGCGGAAATCCGCGCCCTCGGAGAACCCGTAGGTGACGTAGGGGCGATCGATCCGGGGCAGGAGCTCGGCGATGACGTTGTCGTCCGCGCACAGGGCCGAGAACCCGTAAAAGGGCACGTTGTTGATGTAGGTGAGGAAGGCTTCCTTGATTGCCTCGAAATACTTGTAGTGGTCCAGGTGATCGGCGTCTATATTCGTGACGACGGCGATCGTGGGCATGAGGCGCAGGAACGAGCCGTCGGACTCGTCCGCCTCGAAGACGATGTATTCCCCCTGGCCAATCTTCGCGTTGGTGCCGAAGTTAAGCACCTTCCCGCCTATGACCGAGGTGGGGTTCATCCCGCCCGCATAGAGGACGTAGGCGAGCATGCTGGAGGTCGTGGTCTTGCCGTGCGTGCCGGCGACGCCCACGCCGTGCTTGAGACGCACGAGCTCGGCGAGCATCTCGGAGCGGTGGACGATCGGTATCCTGCGTGCGCGCGCCTCGGCGACCTCCGGGTTGGCCGCGCTGATGGCGCTCGAGCTTACCACCACGCTGTAGTCGCCGATATTCGAGGACCGGTGTCCGATATAAATTTTCGCCCCGAGCGCCGCCAGGCGCTTCGTCTGTTCCGATTCCCGGAGATCCGAGCCCGAAACCTCGTACCCCAGGTTGATGAGGATCTCGGCGATCCCGCTCATGCCGATCCCGCCTATCCCGATAAAATGCATTTTGTTCGATTTACGAAACACGTTTCCGCCCCTTTACCGTTGTGCGATATCGCTCATGATCGTTTTGACTATGTCCGCCGCCGCGTCCGGCTTCGCGACCTCGAGCGCACGCGCGGCCATGCGCTGCAGGCGCGAGGGATTGTTTAAAAGCTCAAGGATCGCGGGGCCCGCCTTTTCAGGGGCGGCGTCGCTGTTGGAAATCTTGAGGCTCGCCCCCGCCTCCGCGAACACGTCCGCGTTCTTGTCCTGGTGGTCCTGCGCCGCGAAGGGGAACGGGATGAGCACCGAGGGAAGCCCCATCGCCGCGATCTCCATCATGACCCCCGAGCCCGCGCGGCTGATCGCCAGGTCGCTCGCGCGGTAGGCCAGCGTCACCTCCTCGATGAAGGGGGACATATAGACCGAGCCCGCGTTGTTGGAGGCGTGGACCTGGTCCTTGTACTTCCGGAAGCTCAGGTCCCCCGTGCTCCAGATGATGCCCGTCTCCTGGAAGTCGCGTGGGAACTGCCGCTTGAGGCCGAGCATGAGCTCGTTGATCCGGAGCGCCCCCTGGCTCCCGCCGATCGCGAGCACGACCCGCTTGCAGTGACGCAGGTTGAAGTGCCTGCGCGCCGTGTCCCGGTCGACCTGCGCGAGGATCTTCTTGCGTATCGGATTCCCCGCGGGGAGCAGTTTTTGCGCGACGTCCTTCTTGAAATAGTTCGCGGTCGCCTCGAAGGTGGTGAACACGCGCGCCGCCTTTTTCGCGAAGAACGAGGTGACCCTCCCGGGAACCGTGTTCTGCTCGCACAGGTATATCGGAACCCCCTTGAACCGCGCCGCGATGAGTGCGGGTCCCGATACGTATCCCCCCATGCCGACCACCGCCTGGGCCCCGGTTTTGCGGATGATCCGCATAGCGCGCATAACGGCGAAACCGAACGCGAGCAGGAAAAACGGGAGCTTGAGCGGGTTCTTCGTGAAGGAGGGCGCGCCGTACAGGAGCAGGTGCCCTTCCCCCAACTCCTTGAGATAGGTGAACCGCGCGTCCCTCTTCCCCGCGAGCATGTACGCCTGTATGTTTTTCGCCGTGAATTCCTCGTAGAGGGCGATACCCGGGGAGAGATGCCCCCCGGTCCCGCCTCCGGTGATCAGTACACATTCCGGTTTCATTGCCACACCTCTATGCCGCCCTTAAGATTCTCCGGCGCCGCCTCGCGGTAGCGCGATATGTTCAACAGTATGCCGACCCCGATCATGCTCGTGAGCATGGACGAGCCCCCGTACGAGATGAACGGGAGCGGAATCCCCGTCGTGGGAAGGCTCCCGGTCACGACCGCGATGTTGGTGAACGCCTGCACCACGAGCAGGAGCGTGATCCCCATGGCCAGGAGCCTGCCGAATTCGTCCGGCGCCGCGAGCGCGATTTTCATGCCACGCCAGAAGAGCGCGCAGAAAAGTCCCACGATGACGAGCGTCCCCAGGAGCCCCGCCTCCTCCGCGATCACCGCGAAGATGAAGTCCGTGTGAGGTTCGGGGAGCCTTCCCAGCTTCTGGGTGCCGTTCCCCAGTCCCTCGCCCAGGAACCCGCCCTTCTTGAACGCGGTGAAGGACTGGATCACGTGGTAGCCTATGCCGTAGCGGTTTCTCCACGGGTTCAGGAACGCGAAGATGCGCTCGCGCCGGTAGCTCACCTGGTAGACGAGCAGGTAGAACATGGGTATGCTTATGATGCCGAGCATCAGGATATACATGAAGGGGAATCCCGAGACGAACAGGATGATCGCCGAGACCGAGACGAGCGTGATCGCGGTGCCGAAATCCGGCTGCATCATGATGAGCACGAACATGATCGCGACGATGATCATGGGGACGAGTATCTGGATCACGTGGTTCACGACGCCGTCGTACTCGGTGGAGAATACCTTCGCGAGGTAGATGACCACGGCGATCTTTACGAACTCGGAGGGCTGTATCCCCAGCCCGCCAAACCCCAGCCAGCGCGCGCTCCCCTTCGCGCTGTGCCCGAGTCCCGGAATGAGCACGATCACGAGGAGGAGAAGCACCCCCAGGAGCATAAGGCGCGTGTAGCGCGCGTATATCTTGTAGTCGATGCCCTGCACCACGAAGAGCGCCGCCGACCCCAGCACGATCCAGGCGAGCTGGCGCTTCAGGAAATGGAGCGCGTCGCCGAACGTCCTGATCGCGAACGCGGCGCTCGCGCTGTAGCTCATCGCGATGCCGATTCCCGCGAGGACGAGCACCAGGGTGAAGAGCACCAGGTCGGGCTCGGCCCTGCGCCGGGTATCGATGACCGATTTCAGGTCCACGCGATCTCCCCCCTCCCAAGCTTTTTGAACGACACGCGGAACGCGTCGCCGCGCTCCTCGAAATTTTTGAACCAGTCGAACGACGCGCACGCGGGGGAAAGGAGCACGGCGTCGCCGGGGGCCGATAGCCTCATCGCCCGGGCGACGGCCTCGTCCATGGACGATGCCTTTTCGCACGCGAACCCCTTGAAAATTTCCGCGAACTCGTCCGCCGACTCGCCTATGAACACAAGCGCCTTCACCCTGCCGGGAAGCACCGCGCGGAGCCTGGAATAGTCGTCGCCCTTGGTGCGCCCTCCCAGGATGAGCACGCCCTGCGAGGCGAGGCTCCGGAGCGCCATCTCGACCGCGCCCACCGTCGTCGCCTTTGAATCGTTTATGAAGAGACGCCCCTCAAAATCCCCGAGCCGCTCCATGCGGTGCGCGAGCCCCTTGAACGAGGCGCAGGCCGACGCGGCGCGCGCCGCGTCGAACGCCCTGCCCGACTTCGCGAACACCGCGCGCACCATGAGCAGGGCCGCCATCGCGTTCTGGACGTTATGCACGCCCATGATCTGGAGCGCGGAGGCTTCCAGCACGCGCTCGCTGCGTTCCCCCGTGCGCAGGTACACCGCGCCGTGTTCGCAATAGGCGTCGGCCCGCCGGTCCGAAAGCGAAAAGGAATAGGCACGGGCGTTCACCCCGGAGGCGGACGCGGCGACCCTGGCGTCGTCCAGGTTGTAGACGAGGTAATCGTCCACGCCCTGGTTTTTCACGATGCGCATCTTCGCGGCGAAATAGCTCTCCATGCCGTCGTAGCGGTCTAGGTGGTCGGGCGTGACGTTCAGCACGGCCGCGACGTCGGGGGTGAACTCCTCCACGGTCTCGAGCTGGAATGACGAGAGCTCCACCACGCTCACCGATTCATCGGTCGTCCTATCGACGAGCGAGATGAGCGGGATGCCGATATTCCCTCCCACGAACGCGTGCTCCCCCATCTCCGCGAGGATATGGCCGGTGAGCGTCGTCGTCGTCGACTTGCCGTCGGTGCCGGTGATGGCGATGATTTTCCCCCTGATGTATCGGTACGCAAGCTCGATCTCGGCGATGACCGGGATACCCCGGCGGCGCGCATCGGCGACGAGCGGGATCGTCTGCGGCACGCCGGGAGAGAGGACCAGCAGGTCGAAGCCCTCGTCCAGGATCGAGGGATCCTGGTTTCCCGCGAACACGCGCACCCCGCGCGCGAGCTTTCCTGTTATCGGCGCCAGATCCTTTTCGCTTTTAACGTCGCTCACCGCCACGCGGCTGCCGCGCGCGTGCAGGAAGTTCGCCGCGGCGAGCCCGGTTCTGTAACCCAGTCCCACGACGAGTACCGATGTATGTTCCGTGTGTCCGTTCATTTTTCTTTTCATATGAAGATGACCCCAAAGCCCCCTAAATCCCCCGGAGGGGGACTTGTTTATCGCCTTCCGGTTTGTTAAAGCCCCCCTTTGGGGGGTTGGGGGGCGTTATGAGACACCCCTTTACTTTATTTACCCCATATACGGATTTACCAACATCCGCCTCCTCCTTGCCCCCTCCGGGGGTGCGGGGGTCTACAATATCTTCAACGAGCTTAATCCCAGGATCGCGAGCACGATTCCGAGTATCCACATGCACACCACCACCTTCTGCTCGGGCATGCCCGAGAGCTCGAAGTGGTGATGGATGGGCGCCATCTTGAAGACGCGCTTTTTCCTGAGCCTGAATGACGCCACCTGAATGATCACCGAGAGCGCCTCGACCACGAACACGCCGCCCACGATCACCAGGAATATTTCCTTCTTTATCATGATGCCCACGACGCCCACGACGCCGCCCAGGGCCAGCGCCCCCGTGTCCCCCATGAAGACCGATGCCGGGTTCGAATTGAACCAGAGGAACCCAAGGCTCGCCCCGATGAGCGCCGAAAGAAACACGGTGAGCTCCGCGCTGTCCGGTATGTAGGGTATGCGCAGGTACGAGGCGATCCTCGAATGACCCGAGAGATAGCACATGATCGCCAGCACGACCGTCACGATTGCCATGTTGCCGATTGCCAGGCCGTCAAGCCCGTCGGTGAGGTTCACCGCGTTCGAGAAGCCCACGATGACGATCATCGCGAACACAACCCACATGAGCCCCATGTCCAGGATCGCCTCGTTCATGAAGGGGACGAAGAGGTCGGTCACATGCTCGCGGGCGGAGGGGTACAGGTAGACCGCGCCGGCCGCGCCTAACGCCACCAGGAACTGGACGAGAAGCTTCATGCGCGCGGGGACGCCGTTCTTGTTCTTTTTTATGGACTTGATGTAGTCGTCCGCGAATCCAAGCGCCCCCAGCAGGAGCGTGGACACGATCAGGATGATCAGGTAATGGCTCGAAAAATTCCCCCACAGGAGGATCGACGCGAGCACGGCCCCCAGGATGATGACGCCCCCCATCGTGGGCGTGCCCGCCTTGCTCTTGTGGCTCTCCGGTCCCAGGTCGCGGATCTGTTCGCCGAACTTGAGGCGCTGGAGCCCGCGGATGATGAGCCTTCCGAAAATGAGCACGATCACGAGCGCAGTGAGCGCGGCCAGGGCCGAGCGGAACGTGATGTACTTGAAGAGCCTCAGGTACGAGAGATATTCCTTGAGCGGCAGCAGTAAGTGATAAAACATATCGTTCCCCTTAACGGAGCAAGCGCTCCGCTATCTCCTCCATCTTCATCGATCGCGAACCCTTGACGAGGACCACGTCGCCCCCGCGGACGTTTTCTGCCAGGAATGCGGCCAGGTCGTCTTTCGTTTCGAAATGGTGCACGGCGCCGTTCCCCATCCCGGCCGCACGCGCCCCCTCTGCGATATGGCGCGCGAGTTCCCCCCAGGTGCACAAAAGGGCGAACCCGTTATCCGCCACCGCCTTGCCGGTCTCCCGGTGGTACCGCGGCGCCTGGTCCCCGAGCTCCTTCATGTCCGAAAGCACCGCCACCTTGCGCGCGCCGGGGAAGATTTCCTTTATGGACGCGAGCGCGGAGCGCGAGGAAAGCGGGTTCGAGTTATACGTATCGTTCACGACGGTGTATTCGCGCTGCACGACCTGTCCGCGCATGTCGACGTTCCGGACCCCGGCAAGCGCCGCCTTCATCCGGGCAGACGTCACGCCCAGCTCGCGCGCCACCGCGAGCGCGCCCAGGGCGTTGTACACGTTGTGGATCCCGTAGACGGGCGCGGCGTACTCCTCCCCGTCCAGCGTGAGCCGTATCTCGCCCGTGGAAAGGGAATACGAATCCGGCCGTATGTCCGCGCCCGCGGCGAGCCCGAAGCTCACGGGGCGAAGTTCCCGTTCCACGGCGCGTGCGCGCAGGGTGTCGGCGTACGCGGAATCGGCGTTGATGAATATTTTCGCACCGGGACGCATCCCGTTCATGATCTCGGCCTTGGCCTGCGCGACGCCCTCCACGCTACCCAGGAATTCCAGGTGCCCCTCGCCCACGTTGGTGATCAGGGCGACGTCGGGCCGCACGATCCTGGCCAGGCGGTCGATCTCGCCGGCGTGGTTCATCCCGAGCTCGATGACCGCGTGCCGGTGCCGGGGGGCAAGTCCCAGGAGCGTGCACGGCACGCCGATCTCGTTGTTGTAGTTTTTCTCGTTCTTGAGGCAGCTCTCGTTCTCGTCCAGGAGCGCCCAGAGCATTTCCTTCGTGGTGGTCTTGCCGTTAGTGCCGGTGATCCCCGCGACGACCGGGGAAAGCGCCGCGCGGTGCGAGGCCGCAAGCCTTCCCAGCGCGGCGAGGGTATCTTCGCAGCGGATGCAGGCGCAGCCGTGGATGCGCGCGGTTTCATCGTCCCCGTCCCGCATCGTCATGAACGCGTTCACGGCATGGTCGCGCGCGAGGGCGCCGATATACTCATGCCCGTCGAAGCGCTCGCCCCTGAGCGGAACGAACAGGCCGCCGGAGCCGGGGTCGCGGGAATCGGTGCTCACGCAGGATATGCGCGTGTCCGCACCGCCCTGCACGAGCCTTCCGCCGCACATCGCGGCGACGCGGCCCGCGGTGGATTCGAACGGGACCCTCATCCCGCCTCCCTCTCGCGCATGAACGCGCGCGCGATCTCGCGGTCGTCGAAATGGCGCTTAACGGTACCCGTGATCTGGTAGTCCTCGTGGCCCTTGCCGGCGATCACGACCAGGTCGCCCGGGCGCGCCATGAAGATCGCTTCCCGTATCGCCTTTTCACGGTCCGGCTCGATCTCGAAATTCTTTCCCGTGATTCCCGCGAGGATGTCGCGGATGATCGCGTCCGGCACCTCGGTGCGGGGATTGTCGCTCGTGACGATGACCCGGTCGCTAAGCCGTGACGCGATATCGCCCATGAGGGGACGCTTGGTCCTGTCGCGATCCCCGCCGCACCCGAACACGGTGATGAGCCTCCCCGCCGCCAGCTCGCGCGCCGATTCCAGGAGCTTCTCGAGCGCATCGCCCGTGTGCGCATAGTCGACGATCGCGCTGAAGCCCATGCCGGAGCGCACGCAGTCGAAGCGCCCGGGGATCGATTCGACCTTCTCGAGCCCGCGCACGATCGCGTCCCAGGGCAGGCCCAGCGCGTGGGCCGCGCCCAGCGCGCACAGCGAATTGTACACCTGGAAGGTCCCCGGCACGCGAAGCCGGATTTCCGCCCCCTTCACCGGGCGGGCGAGCGCGTAGCGCACGCCCTCGATCGTGTTGACGATGCTCCCCGGCTCCACCGCGTACGCCGCCTCCCCCCGCGCCGACAGCGCGTGCACCGGGTAGGTATACGCGCCGCTCCCGGAGAGGATGCGCGCGCCGTACTCGTCGTCCGCGTTCACCACGCCCGCCTTCCGCTCCTTGCCGCACGCCTGCACGAGCGCGAAAAGCCGCTTCTTCGCTTCGAAGTAGTCCTCGAAATCGGGGTGGAAGTCCATATGGTCGCGTGTGAGGTTGGTGAACACCGCGACATTGGGCTCGATATCGTCCGCGCGGTTGAGCTTGAGCGCGTGCGACGAAACTTCCATGACGACCGTGTCCACACCGTCGCCGGCCATGGCGCGGATAAGCTCCTGGAGGTCCTTCGATTCCGGCGTGGTATTGGGGGCGGCCACCGATTTCCCGCGCCACCGGTAATCGACGGTGCCGATCACCCCGGGGACGCGGCCCGCCTCCCGGCAGATCGATTCGAGCATATAGGTGATGGAGGTCTTCCCGTTTGTGCCGGTGATCCCGATCACCGTGAGCCCCCGGGCGGGAAAGCCGCAGAACGCGGCCGAAAGGCGCGACAATCCCGCCCGCGTGTTCTCGGCTAGAAGGAGCGCAACCCCGCGTCCCCCCGTGCGGGCAAACTCCGTCGCACGCGAGGCCGACACGAGCACCGCAGCCGCGCCGCGCCCGATAGCGTCCTCGACGTACGCGTGGCCGTCGCTCTGAAATCCCTGGATGGCGGCGAAGAGGGAGCCCGGCTGCACCTTCGAGGAATTATACTCTATGGAAGAAATTATCCGGTCCGCGCCGCAGTCCGCGCGCAGGACCATGCCGCCGCAGCGCTCCAGCAGCGCATCCAGGTCAACGGGCGCAATTTGATTTTTCCCTGTCATTTCCCTTTCTGCTTCACGGTGATCACGTCGAAATCCTGGGGACCCAGGTACCTGAGCCCCGCCCCCTGCGCGTATTTCTCTATCCTGTCGAGTCTGCGCATCCGCTCTATCTCGTAATGCAGGCGGTCGTTTTCCTTGACGAGCTGCTTCTCGATCCGTACGCCCCTCCGGTATTCCATCTTCATCTTCATCACCTCGATGTTCTGCCACACGTACAGCACCACGAAGACAATGATGGTAACGACTATTCCTATATATCTCGTAACGGCCTCCGTCAAATCCCGACTCCCGGGGGGATGCGCATTCTCCTGAACCGGAGGATATATATCCTCCGCTACGCCCCCGGATGCGGCAATTTCTCGCACACCCTCATTTTCGCGCTGCGCGCGCGCTTGTTCTCCGCCGTCTCCGCTTCGCCCGGAACCAGCGGCCTTTTGGTCAGGATCGATATCATGGGGGCCACGGTGCATGCGCAGCGCGGCGGCTCGTTGCCGCACACGCACCCCCGGGCCATGCGCCGGAACTCGGTCTTGACGATACGGTCCTCGAGCGAATGGAAGGAGATGGCGATTATCCGCCCGCCGGGGGCCAGGAGGCTTACGGCCTCGCCCAGGGTGGTGCGGATCGCTTCGAGCTCGTCGTTCACGACAATGCGCAGGGCCTGGAACACGCGGGTCGCCGGGTGAATGTTCTTCACCCGGTAGCGCGCCGGAATGGCCCCCACGACGATCTGCGCGAGCTCTTTGCTGGTGCGGATGAGCTTGCTGTTGCGCTCCCGGATGATCGCCCTCGCGATGCGCCGGGCCCAGCGCTCCTCACCATACACCTGGATGATTTCTGTCAATTCTTTTTCCGGGAGGGTATTCACGAGCTGTGCCGCGTCGCGTTCGCAGGAGTCGTCCAGCCGCATGTCGAGCGGCTCGTCGTCGCGGAAGCTGAATCCCCTGCCGCTGCGGTCGAAATGGTACGACGATATGCCGAAATCATACAGGAAGAGCCGCACCCGCCCCCGTGCGCCCTCCAGGTGGCTCGATACGTGCGCGAAATTGTCGTTGATAAGCGTCACAGAACCCAGGGGCTCCAGCCTTGGACGCGCGACCTCGAGTATCTGCGCATCGCGCTCGAAACCGGTGAGGGCGATACCGGGAAAGTTTTCAAGGAGCGCCTGGGAATGCCCGCCCTCGCCCACCGTGCAGTCGACGAGCATGTCGCCGCCGGAGGCCCCGCGCGCGAACTCGAGCACCTCGTCCAGCATCACCGGCCGATGGGCGAAATCCTCGCGGGAGATGTCCTCGTTATGTCGCATTGAATATCGGACCCCTTAAAACCCCAGCTCCCCGGCGAACGAGTTCAGGGACTCGCCGTCCGGCCTGTAGCGGGCGTACAAGTCGCTCGCCCATATCTCTACCCTGTTGTAAAGCCCCAGGATGATCACCTCGCTCCCGATTTCCGCGTATTCCTTCAGGTGCTGGGGGATGATGATCCTTCCCTGCCGGTCGAGCTCGCAGTCGGCGGCGCCGCCCATGAGGAAGCGCAGGCGCATCCGGTTCTTGGGGTCCGCCTGCGAGAGGGGCACGAGCCTGGTCTCGACGAACTCGCGCCAGTCGTCCTGCCGGAAGGCCATGATGCACTTATCGAAGCCGTGGGTGAGGATGAGGGTATTGACGATGCGCTCCTCCCCGAAGGCCTTGCGCAGCCTCACGGGGATCGCGATTCGCCCCTTTTCATCGATAGATGGGCGAAATTCACCCATGAACATGCGGAAACCCCCCTATTTCGGCCTCAACTCGACACAATTCAACACGAATCCCCACTTTTCCCCACAGAGAAACACAATGAGACATAACTGTCAAGAAAAAAACGCCTATATAGGGGTAATTGGCCTGTTAATCATTAATTTCCTTCCATTTTCCCGAAATCGGCGGTGACCGGTTTCACGTGCGGGAAAACGGGCGGCAGACGGTCACACGGCAGCGACCGGGGGGTCCGATATTACGGGCCGGCGGACGAGCGTATCGGCCCGCATCGAACGCCTCGCCGGGGTACGCGCCGGCCCTCCGAAACACAAACGCCCATTGACGCCGATTCGCTTCCAGCGCATTACACTATACACTACGGGTCACACCGCCAAGAGTCCCGCTTCGCTTGGGATCACTCGCGGATATCCTCGCCATGCATTGTTATGCCTGTGAAGGCGCGGAAACGCTTCCGCGCCTTCACAGGCATATTTCTGGAAAAATTTCTAAATCTGCTGTTTTTCCGAAAGATGTCACACCGGCTTAGAGTGTGACATTTTCCGGGAAGATGGGCGTGCATAGGCATACCTCTGCCTTGGTTTGGTGTGCGCGCGTAACTGAGATGCTTAATGTGAGGCGGTGCGGCGGAGTATTTTCGTGGGTGAGGCTCTTTCCGGGTGGTTTTCGGTGTCCCCCCAGTAGAATTCCCAGCACAGTATGCCCCCTGTGCTCCTCTGGCCGATGGCATAATGGGGGAACCGAACATAATTATGCCTTCCAGCTGAATCGTGCAGCAGCTCGTGCAGGTAGCGCTTCGTCGCAATGGCTACCAGATGCGCGACCGAGAACCGGCTCAACTTACGGAAATCCGACGCAAACTCATTCTCATTCTTCCTGAAGCAAATAGGAAAACAATGCCAGCGCTTCAGAGGATCACGGGGCTGATACTTCACCAAAGTAAACCCTCCCTGAAACCGATCAATATCGCGCAAAACGCGCTTCAGGAGCATGATGACGACCGCCTGGCGGCTTGTTTTGAGCTTTGCCGCGGCAAGGGCAATATTCACGAAGACGATGTGGCTCATGTTTATAGAAGTGCGAAGCATTCCGTATCCTCCGGGGCAAAACTGAGCGTCCAGAGTGAATACGAACGGGACATGGAAAATATGGACGGTTTTCCCGGCTATGAGCCGGGCGCCCGAAAAATAATTCACACCCCCGGCTTCGACGTTTCAAAGCAGTGTTTTTTGCTTGACGCTCGCCCCGATCTGGCGAATTGGTAGTATCAGAATTGCCGCGGGTGTAATTCAGTGGTAGAATTTCAGCCTTCCAAGCTGATAGCGTGGGTTCGATTCCCATCACCCGCTCAGACGCGCCTCACCGGTCTCCGCACCCATCCTGCGATCCCCTGGACTGTTTGATCATCAACCCAATAGTGTATCGGCACCGCGCGCTTTTTGTCGTTGCGAACGGTTGCGTCTGGGCCGGGGGTGCGGCACCCCAGGTGAAGGGAGCGCCTTTCCTCGGCGTCTACCCCGCACCCAGCATCGCGCGCGCCGTACGCACCGCGTCGGATGCGTTGGGGGCGTAGCCGTCCGCGCCTATGGTTATGGTATCATATATTCAGTATTTTGTAGAGCTGCACGGATTGTTCGCCAATGGTTTTCAAAATGTCGCGTCTCCACCGGGGATGAATTGAAGCGAGTATTTTTTTCATGTTCATCGCTCTATCTTCAAGACGAACCAGGTACTCTCCCAGTTGTACCGCAGCGGCAAGGTCCTTTTCCCGTTTTTCCGGTTTTGCACGCTTTCCGCTTATCAGGAATTTGTGAAGAACATAGGCCTCCGCAGCCGCAAGCCTTACCGGTATCGTTTTGTAGGGTAACGTTTCAGTGTTTTCCTGCAGCATGAGGAGATAGCGCAGGCCCTGGGCATTGATGTGAAGTTTCTTAATGTCATGCGGCTTGTCCCGACCCCTACCCGTTTCCGAGACAAGAAATTCGACTTCGAGTTCGCGCCGAATATATTTTGTGAAGTGCTCGACCGGGGAAATCACCAATGCGAAGCCTAACGACTCCAGGAGCTCGGATATATTGATGTCCCTGGTGATCTGTCCATGGTGAGGAATCAGGAAATCGATATCGGATGTGATGAGGGCGGGTATTTCTTCAGGATCGCCGAATGCAAACCTGTATAAGTGCTGGCACCAACTGCCGACAAGTATGAGTGATGAGAGCGCACCCGCCTCGTTCAAGGATGCCAGGGTCGCATCGAACAGCCTATATCTTTCTTCCACCGATGGCCCTTTCTATTTCCGCGAGATCGTTTTTAATCGTTTTCAGTTTTGCCTGTAATCCCCTTCGTTCCGCTATTCGCCGCCTGAGCTTTTCTACCTCGGGCGTGGATTCTTTTCCCAGGTATTTGAAATGTATTTTCCCGCCCACTCTTTTAGCGATATAGGCATAGCGATGCCCTGAAATGTTTTTGACGGAGAGGGAGCCCGCCGGGAGAGCGGATATTTCCTGAATATACTTCTCCGCCAGGGTTTGCAATCGCTTGTATTCTTCTTCGAGGACCCCTTGTATGATTCCCATGGATAAATTACCTAACATTTTATTATTAAATTAAAATGTTAGGTAATACTTGTCAATGCAAAATTACCTAACAAGAGGGGTAATTTCAGCAATGTTAGGTAAGAGATTATTACCGGCTGGCTGCCGGCGATCCGCCATACTTGCGCGTGCTGCCAGTCCTGTGTGTACCCCTGGAAATTTCAAGCAGCACCGCCGGACCGATCGTTTAGGCGCCCCAGGTGGAGGGAGCGCCTTCCCTAGGCGTCTACCCCGCACCCAGCATCGCGCGCGCCGTACGCACCGCGTCGGATGCGTTGGGGGCGTAGCCGTCCGCGCCTATGTCGCGCGCGAACTTCTCGTTCAGGGGCGCGCCCCCCACGAGTATCTTCAGCCCGTCCCGCAGGCCCTTTTCCCGGAGCGCATCGATCACCTTTTTCATCTCGGGCATCGTTGTCGTCAGGAGCGCCGAGAGACCCAGTATCCGCGGCTTGTATTCATCCGCCACGCGCGCGAACTCGTCGGCAGTAACGTTGATTCCCAGGTCCATCACCTCGAAGCCGGCCCCGCGGAACATCGTGGCGACCATGTTCTTGCCTATGTCGTGCATGTCCCCGGCGACCGTGCCCAGGAGCATCTTCGCGCGCGCGCGACCGCCCGCGCCCGGCGACGCGAGATGCGGCTCGAGAAGCGCGAGTCCCGCGTTCATGGCACGCGCGGCGAGCAGGACCTCGGGGATGAACACCTCCTGTTCCTTGAAGAGGTTCCCGATCGTCTCCATGGCCGCGATCATCGCGTCCAGGATCGCGCCCGCGCCGGTTCCGCCATTCAACAATTCATCGATCCGGCGCGCGACGGCGTCCGCG
This sequence comes from Spirochaetota bacterium, assembly GCA_004297825.1. Classification (NCBI taxonomy): domain Bacteria; kingdom Pseudomonadati; phylum Spirochaetota; species Spirochaetota bacterium. Next base: position 49,358 of record SCSX01000047.1, on the reverse strand, counting down.
TCGCCGTCCAGCACCCCCTGGTAGACGGAGGCAAGTTCCGCCGCAAGCGCCGGTGTTCCGGGGGAGGCGCTCGTTTTTTCCGCCGGGGCCGCGGACGGCAGCGGCCGGAAGGTGCCGGCCTTCAGGGGAAGCCTGCCCTCCCGGTCGACCCTGTCGGCGATGCGGCGCAGGCGGTCGAACACCGCGTTGGGCGGCACCGAATCCGCGACGCCCAGCACGATCCGGTCTCCCGGCGCGATCTCTTTGAATAGCATGTCCAGGTAGGCCTCGAACTCGTCATTGGTCGCGGTCTCCTCGAGGAGGATGCATTCGGGAATGCATCCGAACAGGACGAGCTTCTCCCTCCAACGCCGGTAGTATTCGCCCACGGTCACCCTGGTCATGGGATGGGGCGTGATGGACTCGGCGATATGCACGCCCGAATCGCGGACCAGGTTCATGAGCCCGAAGTTCTCGCCGTCGGTGTGCGTGGCGACGAGCTTTCCCTTCGCGCCCAGGCGCTCCCCGGCCTTCCTGAGCCAGGGCATGATCTCGTCGCGGAAAAAGGGCGGGTAGGTGATCGTGTCGTCGTAGTTCGCGCCCCACATCACCACCGCGGCAGGAGAGCCCTCCATGATCTCGAGAACGCGGTCGTAGTAGAGCTCGATTTTTTCGGCGAGGGCGCGCATGAGGGATCGGTTGTCCTTGTACTCGAAATAGAATTTGGTGGGATCGATAAGCTCCTTCTGGATCAGGTGCAAGGGCGAGGCCGCGAGCGACGGCCCCCCGGCCGCCACGACCCCGTCGTCGCCCGAGGCGTCGCGGTAGCGCGTGAACCCGTCGTAGTGGGGCTCCACGCGAATGTGCTCGAAGATGTAGCCGGCGACCGCGTAGTCCTCCGGCTTCTTGATTAAATGCTCCTGCGTCCACCCGAGGGAGGCGCCGCGGCGCTTCATCTCCTCCGTGAGCCCGCCCGCGGTGCGCACCATGCCCAGCGGCGTGTGGTACTCGACCACCGAAAGCCCGTTCTCGTTTTTAGTCTCGACGCGCACGTCGCCCGAAAATTCCCACTTGTACACCGACTGGTCGAAGCTGAAAAGCCCTATGGATCGGTGCAGGATGTCCTGGGGCCCGCGAATCATGGTCGCGAAATCCGGCACCATCCGGTAGATCGCCCACCCCTCGGCGCGCGCGACCTGGTCGTGAGTTTTGCCCGCGTACCCTGCCGGGAGCGTCCCCTTGAACGCGTTCGACAGCCACCAGAGATCAAGGCGCGGGACGAAGGGAATCACGTCGACCATTTCCCCCTTCAGGACCCTGAGAATTCTTTCGCGGTTCGTCATTGCATTCCTCCGTGGAGAATTTTTTTGTATGTGCTGCGCCGATATCGCCCGCCGCCCGGATGAACGACCCGGCCGCGCATCGGCCCCCGAAAAAACGAATCGCGGGCCTATGGATCACATCGCATGGTTGCCGGGAATACGCCCCCGCTACATCGCGTAGAAGATCGTATAAATAGGCCACAGGAGCACGTTCGCGACGATGCGAAAGAAGGTCCAGCGATCCTCGAGCGGAAGGCGCTCCGCGACCGCGGGCACGCGCCGGATCGTGCCGGTCCCCCGCTGGTACCAGTACGCGGTGCTCGACCAGTCATCCGAGCGCCGGTTCGCGTGACCGTGCTCGATCGTGACGCGTATCGATTTGCCGAACGGCACGGGATCGAGCACGTGGTAGCGGTAATAGGTTATCTTTGACGCCCAGTTGACGCCGCCGGGAAGGATGATCCCGTGGAACGGGGCGTTGTATTCCTGCGTGGGGCAGAACGCGCCGGAAAAATAGTCCTCGGTCCCGGTGCCGTGTATCGCGGGCGGCCAGGTCTCGCCGTCCACGAAGATCATGTCGTCGCCCTCGCCCGGCCAGTCCCAGTACCACGAGAGCTTCTGGTTGTGGATGTTCACGTTGCAGCCCACATAGTTGCCCTCTCCGCGCGCGTCAAGGATGACGTAATTATCGTCGCCGGAGGTGTTCGTCCCCGCGTCCTGGAACTCCATGGGCCCCATGCCCTCGCCGGATATTCCCTTCGTGACCGCGCGGTTCCACGACGCGTGGAAGCGGAGCGCCTCCCCGTCCGCGCGGGTGTGCTCGTCCCAGTCCACGTAAAAATAGAGCTTGATGCCCTCGTCGCACTCGTTCGTCACCTCGATCTTCGCGCCGCGCGCGAAGGGCATGGGGAACCAGCAGTTGAAGCCGGTCCCGTTCTCGGGGCTCATCTGCAGGGGCGCGCTCGTGAAGTTATGGCTGATGCCGTGCCCCATCCCGAAAAAATCGCCAATAGGCGCCTCGACGGCGGGGCTCGCCGCGCCGTCCCAGTACATGCGGACGAGGATCTTCCGGAGATAGTGTTCCTCCGGCCTCCCGTCCCTGCCGGCCGGGCCGATCGTGCACCAGATGTGCCGTATGCAGCCGGGTGCCTGGGTTTCCGCGATCGTCCTCGTCCCGCCCGGGGCGAACCTCCAGCTGTCGCTGTTGCCGCCGCTCCGGTCGTAGCTCGAGAATCTCTTCCGGACGAAATCGCGCGCATAGGGCAGCGATCCCAGGCCGCCCTCCCTGCCGAACACGGGCGCCCCCTGCGCGAGCGCCCCGCCCGTCTCATCGGGTGCGATCGCCCATAAAATCGCGAGCGTTCCCGCCAACATTATTTTTTTCATGGCATCCCTCCGGAATTGACTTTTACCTGGGGCCGGTCCCGACCCCTCACGCGCCGCTGTTCATTACCCAATCACAAAAACTGCCTCAGAAGGCCCCCTAAATCCCCCGGAGGGGGACTTCAGCAATCGGCAGAATATGCATTTCCTACCATTGGCAGATGTCGTTGCCCCCCCGCGGGGGGTGTGGGGGGAGTTTTTCAACTTGTGGGTAATGGGTAGTACAGGCCGGACCATGAGCGGAGTATATACCGCGCCCTGCATGGAGTCAACCACGACACCCGGAGGGAATTCGCCGCCTCCAATTATCTTTGCTGACAGCGACGCATACCTATGGTAAGAATAAGGGGGTCCGATACAACTGTCCGGAGATCATCATGCGCCTTGAAAATACCGAGCTCGCGCTCATCGCCCGCACGATACGGACGCTCGCCATGGATGCCGTCGAGGAGGCCCAATCCGGGCATCCCGGCATGCCCATGGGATGCGCCGATATAGCCGCGGTTTTATGGACGGAATTTCTCGCGTATCGACCCCATGACCTCTCCTGGCTCAACCGTGACCGGTTCGTGCTCTCCGCGGGTCACGGATCCATGCTCCTGTACGCAATGCTGCACCTCGCGGGCTGCGGAATGAGTATCGAAGATCTGAAAAACTTCCGGCGCTTGGGGAGCAGGACGCCCGGCCACCCGGAGCGAGGAAAAACGCCGGGGGTGGAGGCTACCACCGGGCCGCTCGGGCAGGGTTTCGCGAACGGTGTGGGCATGGCGATCGCGCGGGAGCTGCTCCTGAACGAGTTCCCGGAACTGGAGGGGATACTGGACCACCGGGTGTTCGCCCTCGTGAGCGACGGGGACATCATGGAAGGCGTGAGCGCCGAGGCGGCCTCGCTCGCCGGGCACCTGGGGCTGGGGAGCCTTGTCTACATCTACGACGCCAACGGCATTTCAATAGAAGGAAGCACCGCGCTCGCCCTGGGCGAGAACGTGCGCAGTCGATTCGAGGCGTACGGGTGGCACGTCGAGGAGGCGGACGGGCACGATTACGCGGACATTGCGCGCGCGCTGGCCGCCGCCGTCGCGGAGAAAACCCGGCCCTCGCTCGTCATCACCGCGACCAGGATCGCGAAGGGCGCAGCCGCCATGGAAGGCGATGCCCGCACGCACGGCGCGCCGCTGGGCCCGGACGAGGTGGCAGCCACGAAGCACGCGATGGGACTTGATCCCGCCGGGCGCTTTTTCGTCCCCAAAGAGGTCTACAAGCTTTTCCGCCGCAGGGACGCCGAGCTTCGCGAAACGTACGATGAGTGGGACGCCCGCTTCGCACGGTTCACCACCGGTCCCGTGGGGGAACGCTGGAAAAGCTATACCATTCTCCCGGACGCGCAGGCCCTGCGTGCCGGCCTTCCCGCGTTGGACGACACGCGCCCCATCCCCACCAGGGAGGCGAGCGGCAGGGTCCTGGAGCGATTGTTCGGGCTCGTCCCGAACCTCGTGGGGGGATCAGCGGACCTGGGGACGAGCGTGAAGGCGTATGCGAAGGGGTACGGGGAATCGGGCAGGAACAGGATCGGGCGCAATATTCACTTTGGCGTCCGGGAACACGCCATGGCGGCCATCCAGAACGGGATCGCCTGTTACGGGATGCACATCCCCTACTCCTCCACGTTCTTCATCTTCATGGATTACATGCGCCCGTCCATGAGGCTCGCGGCGCTGCAGGGTCTCCGGACGATATACCTCTTCTCGCACGACTCGCTGTTTCTCGGGGAGGACGGACCCACCCACCAGCCCGTGGAGCATCTCGCCGCGGCACGCGCGATCCCGAACCTTCACGTCGTGCGTCCCGCCGACCCGCGCGAAACCGCCGAGGCGTGGATACACGCCCTTCACCGCGCCTCCGGGCCCACGATGATCGTCCTCACGCGCCAGGGCGTGCCGACTATCGCGGATGGGACGCGGGCGCAATTCCTGCACCGGGGGGCATATATTTTAAAGGAGCCCGACCGGGGGCCGGACGTATTGCTTCTCGCCTCCGGTTCGGAGGTTTCCCTGGCCCTCGCGGCCGCGGACCTGCTTGCGGGAAGGGGTGTGGCCGCGCGGGTCGTCTCGTTCCCCTGCTGGGAGCTTTTTGACGCGCAGGGGGAGCATTACAAAAAGGAGGTGCTCAAGCCCGGGATCCCCCGCGTGGTGATCGAGGCCGGTTCACGCATGGGCTGGGAGCGCTTTGCGGGGACCGATGCGCTCTATTTCACCATGGACGGGTTCGGGGAATCCGCGCCCGAGCGCGCGCTCCGGGAGCGTTTCGGATTTACCGCGGAGAATATCGCAGAGCGGATACATAGTTATGTACGCACCAGGCAGCGGGAGGGGGTCCCTTGACCAGCCGTATCTGCGGGTTGTCGCGGCGGAGGTTGGGGAATATTAAACGGGGCGGCGGAGCCAGTGCAGGGCCCTCACTCCGACCGCATAATAACCTTCACCATGTCCCTGATCTGGTCGTTCTTTGCGTAATTATTGAGCGTAATGATAAGTGCCCGGTTGACCGGCTGGTTGCGGTTTCCCAGTAACGATCCGGATGCGGTCGCGATGTCCTCCGCCAGATACATTCCCTCGCGAAGCCGGTGTATCGGCAATTCTTTGGTAAGGTACACCTTATTGCTCTCACCCTCGCGCAGCATTCCGGTTTCCAGGATTGAGAGCATCGCCGGATCATATAATCCCTGCCGCTTCTTCATCTCATACAGTGCGTTAATCTCATCGAGACCCCGGTTCATGAGCCTGCAATAATCGTTCGCGATTTTCAGAATCCTGGAACCGGGAGGAAGCTGTTCCCCCGTGAGACCATCTATCGATATGCCGCCGCCCTCGTAATGATTTTCCTGGTACTTGATGATCTCCGCAACCTTCTCCATGCGCGGGATGTTTTTGATCATTTCCGAAGCGATGACGGTATGATTATTGAACATGACGCCTTCATCCTCGCTGAGCGTCACGCCCTGGTACGCGGACTTGAGCACCGCGTCGGGGATGGTCACGCAGCCTATCTGCGACAGCAGCGCGGCGATTTCGATCTGCCACGTATTTTCGGCCTTCAGGGCGGAATGCATTTTCCTGGCAAGCGCCCTTACGCGCATCGACTGGTTGAAAACCAGGGGTTTCGCGAGCGCGAGCAGGTCGGTGAGCACCCGGATGCTTCCGCCCAGGGTCTTCCCCAGGAGTTCCCGCTCGGCGGTGATCAGTTCGTACTGGCGGATGCCGGTGTTGATGACGGCGATCAGGTCTTCGGGGGCGCAGGGCTTGGTGAGGAACCGGAATATTTTCCCCTTGTTTATCAGGTCTATTATCGCCTGCATGTCGGCCTGCCCGGTGAGCATGATCTGCACCGTATCGGGTGAAAGTTCGCCCACTGCGGCCAGTAACTCCACGCCGTTCATTCCCGACATCTTGTAATCGCTCACGATGACGGGCGGGACCGTGCCCCCGCGTATCAGTTCCAGCGCGGCCTTTCCCGAATCGGCGGTGATGACGTTAAAGTGGCCTCGAAGATTTCTCATATATCCTTCGAGAACGTTTTTTTCGTCGTCAACGAGCAGAATATCCGTACCCTTCATCGCCTCTCTCCCGATTCTCCCCTTTGCCTATCGTGTCAGCGACTCGATGGCTTCCAGCAGCGCGAGGGTCTCACAGGGCTTTGTAAAATACCTGTCCACTATCGGAGACGCCTTTTCGCGCACTTCCGATTCCGACTGTCCCGTGAGGAGGACGCGCTTCGTATTCGGAAAACGCGCCTTTACCTCTTCCAGGAAATCGAGCCCGTCCCTGCCCGGCATCCGGTAATCGGCGACAACGGCGTCGAAGCTTTGTTCCTCGAGCGCGCGCAGCGCCTCGTCGCAGGTGGCGCACATTGAAAAGCCGATATCCGCGCGCTGCGCCTTGAGAACCCGCGCGATTCCCTTCAACAGGTTTTCGTCGTCATCGAGAAAGAGTATCCTCAAGGTCATCGCACCCTCCGGTTCCTGTAAAAAAATCCCTCCCGCGTGGCCATGCGCCGTTACCTCAAGTGTCCACTCCCGGACAATAACCGAAGTATCCCGGCGATATCGGCGCCGTCACACCGGAATACTACATGATCCGGATACTTATGTCCAGCAAAACCTGATTCGAGAGACCCCCGTTCGAGATGCGCCCAACCGCGCGCGGTTCTTTGTTGCGCAAAGAATCAGGGGAAGTTACGGCCGGGGAATATGTTTCGCCCCCTCGCTCAAACCGGACTTGAAAAGCCTTGAGAAGAGGTCGGGATCGAGCACGTAGAAGAGCGCGCAGGCGGCGAGGAATATGACTACCGCCAGCCACTTCGTGTATATCCCGGCGGTGCGCTTCAGCAGCGTAATCGAGAGGATGCCGATAACTATCGGTCCCGCCATCCTGACGTCGACTGCGGGAAATGAAGCGGCAAAGGAACCCAGGTACTGCATGATGTTGAGCTGGAGTTTGAAAATGATCAGCACCGCCTCCACGACGATGGCCGCCGCGATTCCCCAGGAGGCAAGCGTCGTCGTTGCCCCCTCGGTCCGATACGTTTCGTACGCGACGGCGGGGAGCATGCCCGCGAGGATTGCCAGCGGGAGCGACTTCCAGTATCCCAGTAGAGCGGCGAGTACGGCAACAGCGCTGAAGGCGAGGCATAGTACGAGCGCGTTCTTGGTGCTTTTTGCCATGGTGAACCTCTGCATAGTTATATATGAGGATATGCCGATTCATCCCCCAAAAACCTGCATAATGCAAACAAAAATTTCGTATCGGCCCCCACCCCTTCTCCATAGCCGTGCTTTTTACCGCATTGTATAAAAAATTGTTGAAAAAATACCGACCGTAGGTATTATTTGCGTATGACCAGGAAAGAGACAAAGGATAAAAGGGTGTCCGATATACTGGACGCCGCAATAACCGAGTTCGTCGACAAGGGATACGAGAGCGCCTCAATGGAATCCATCGCCGCGCGCGCAGGCATCACCAAGGGCGGGGTATACTACCATTTCAAGGGCAAGGACGATATTCTCATCAAGGCGAACGAGCGCTTCATGGAGCCCATCATCTCGTTCATGGCGGACGCCCGGTCCCTCCCCTCGCCCGCCGATGGGCTCGCGCGCTACATCCGGAATTACCTGGAATACTGGACCGGGCACCACCGCGAGCTGATTTTCATATTCCTCACCCTCACCAAGACCATGGCGGAACCCGGACTGTGGCGGCTCTACAGCGGCTACACGGCGCACTGCACCGGTTTTTTCGAGGAACTCTACCGTTCCGGGGTCCAGGCCGGCGAGTTCCGTGAATTCGACTACGGCGCGGTTTCCCTTGCGCTCATGGCCGCACTCGACGGGATCACGGCATACATAGTTATGGATGACACGCTTTCACCGGACCGCGCGATAGACTGTTACGAAGAGGCATTCATACACACCTACAGGAAAGGTCATCCTTGATGAAATCCATCTCCATAATTTCGAAACGAGGCCGTCAATAATGCCCGCGTATGAAAAACTTACCGTGTACTATTTTTCCGGAACCGGCAATTCGAGAAATGTCTCCTCGTGGCTGTCCGATATCGCCGTTGAAAGTAAAATTGAATCCCGATTAATCGATATCGCCCGCATCGACAGGCTTTCCATCGAAAAACCGGATCCCGGTTCCCTGATCGCCTTCGTCTCGCCGATACACGGGTTCAATTACCCGCCGGTGATGCTGCGTTTCATCATGCGGTTCCCGAAAGGTAAGAACAGGGTGCTCCTGATGAATACGAGGGCCGGGATGCTGGTCGGAAAATATATCACGCCCGGCCTGACGGGGATCGCGTTTTATTTATCGGCGCTCGTGCTCAGGCTCAAGGGCTACTCCATCAAGGCGATGTTTCCCGTCGATATGCCCTCAAACTGGATATCCGTGCACCCCGGCCTGAATCAGCGGACGATACGCTACCTTCATGAAAAAAATGAGGAACGGGTTGCCGCCTTCGCCCGGAGGGTTTTATCGGGAAAAAGCGATTTCAGGTCCCTGCGTGAAATTCTTCAAGATGCCGTGGCATCGCCCATTGCCTTTTTTTATTACTTCTGCGGCCGTTTCGTGTTCGCCAGGACCTATTACGCGTCGGGAGACTGTAATGAGTGTGGGGTTTGTATCGAAGGCTGTCCGGTAAAGGCGATTATCCGGCTGGATAAAAGACCCTACTGGACGTTTAAATGCGAAAGCTGCATGAAATGCATGGGCAATTGCCCGAAAAAGGCGATCGAGACCGCCCACGGCTTCATTATCGGATTCATGGTGTTTTTTTCTTCGGTAGTCTTGGTATTGTTTTACGGGTATTTTGAATCATTCTTTTTCAAAATTGAAACCGCGGCGGTCAGGTTCGTGCTGGAAACCCTTCTGATGCTCGCGCTTCTGGGTGTGTGGTATCGGCTCGTTCACTTCTTTATGCGATTCAGATTCATTGAAAGGATCATGGTCTACACTTCGCTCACAAAGTATAAGTTCTGGGGACGCAGGTACAAGGCGTTAAAGCCGGACATACGGCAGGTAAAACGGAATGCGGTACGGTAGAGACGTCCCGACGGGACGTCTCTACCGTACCGCATTCCGCAGCCGATCCTTACCCCATATTCGGCACGTTTTTCAGAGCCTGCTCGATCAGCTCCCGGGGATACTCGTAATCCTCGAGTTTTCCGGCCAGGAACATATCGTACGACGCAAGGTCGAAATGACCGTGACCGCTCAGGTTGAAGACGATGGTACGTTCCTTCCCTTCCTCCTTCGCCCTGATAGCCTCGTCGATGGCGGCGCGAATCGCGTGCGACGACTCCGGCGCCGGAATGATTCCTTCTGTCCGCGAGAAAAGTATCGCGGCCTCGAAGCACCCCTTCTGCGGCACGGAAATCGCTTCCACCACGTTCTCGTGTTTAAGCAAGCTCACGAGAGGTGACATGCCGTGGTAGCGCAGTCCTCCCGCGTGGATCGTGGGCGGGATGAATCCGTGGCCCAGCGTGTACATTTCCACGATGGGCGCCATCTTCGCCTCGTCGCCGTAATCGTACACGAACTTGCCCTTGGTGAGGCTGGGACATGCCGAGGGCTCCACGGCGAGGATGCGGACCTTCTTGCCGTTGATCTTGTCCTGGACGAACGGAAAGCCTATCCCGGCAAAATTCGAGCCCCCGCCCGCACAGGCTATCACGACATCCGGATAGTCGTCGACCATTGCAAGCTGCTTTTTCGTCTCGAGCCCGATAATCGTCTGGTGGAGGCACACGTGGTTGAGTACGCTTCCCAGGGCATAGTGCGTGTCGGCGTTCATGGCCGCCACCTCGACCGCCTCGCTTATGGCGATGCCGAGGCTCCCCGGATTGTCCGGATTCGCCGCGAGCAGGCCGCGGCCCACGTTCGTGAGGGGACTGGGACTCGGCGTAACCTTCGCCCCCCACGTCTCCATCATGAATTTCCGGTATGGTTTCTGGTCATAGCTTACCTTGACCATGAAAACATGGAGATCGATGCCGAACATGTCGCACGCAAGGGCAAGGGCGCTCCCCCACTGGCCGGCGCCCGTTTCCGTTGCGATTTTGGTTATGCCCTCTTTCTTGTTGTAATATGCCTGCGGTACTGCGGTGTTGAGCTTGTGACTGCCCGCGGGGGACACACCCTCGTACTTGTAATAGATCTTCGCGGGAGTACCCAGCTTCTGCTCCAGGCGACGCGCCCTGAAAAGCGGCGAGGGCCTCCATAGCCTGTATATTTCCAGGACCTCCTCGGGGATATCGATGTAACGTTCGCCGCTCATCTCCTGTTCCAGGAGACCCATAGGAAAAAGCACCGCCAGTTCCTGGGGCGTTACGGGCTTTCCGGTCTGGGGACTGTACGGCGGGTTCAAGGGCTTGGGCAGGTCCGGAATAACGTTATACCACTGCCGGGGCATTTCCTTTTCGGGTAACAATATCTTGTACGATTCTTTAGGCATAGACTCCTCCTTTTCCCTGATATTTTCTCCCGGGGCGCCAAATTGCCGTATTCCCCGAGCACATTCACCTGGCAATAAAAAAGGGCTGCGGTTTTTTAATCCGCAGCCCTTTGGCATTCAATTCTGACGTTTCGCCTAAACGCGCCGGGAAGCACACGGATCTTTATGTCCGGTGCGCCACCCCCAAACCTGAGAAAAAATGTTGTTAACAGGTATATTCATCGCGCTCTACGTGAATCCTTTGTGTGAGTACTGTAAAGACATGCCCCGGGATTGTCAAGAATTTTTCCGGAAAAGATCTGCAATCAGGATCGGAGGGCGGTAAAATTATTTTTATTTTCCGCTCCTCATTCGTATCCATTTTGGACACTTCACTTTTCCCCAGGGGATACGGAATGCTGCGAACAAGCGCGAACATGAGGCCCGATATTCTTCACACCCTGAACGCTGCCGCCGAGCGATTGGGAAAACCCCGCCGCGAGGTGATCGTGAAGCTTCTCATGCGGATCATGGACAATATCGGGAGATTCCAGGGCGGATTCACCCTGGTGAGGTATCAGGAGCGCAATCCTGAGAAACAGTGGCGTTGTGTGGGGATTTCTTTTAAGAAGGATGAATATGAGTTCTTTTCGGATATTCGTAGGCTCTCCAAGTTCTCGGTCTCCTTTCTAATCACGATTGCGACGGAGCGGTACTTGGATGATCTGCTCAATGAGGCTGAGGAGGAGCATAACAATACAGCGTATACCCACTATACAATCGGTCAAAGGGTCGAAAATGGCATCCTTTGCTGGGAAATGTACTGGGGAGACCCCACACCCACCTTGAAAGGCGGAGGAAACACGAAAATCCACCGCCGCACCGCCTCCCTCTAGTCACTCCCGACAAGATGCACGCCCTATCCGGGGGCGAGGTGTGTCTTTCCGCCGTCCATTTCCCGGAAATAATTCACCCTCGATTTTTACCCGGCGGGGAACCGGGGACCGATACGCCTAGTCCTTTTTGCTCTTCCCGGAGTGCGGATGAAAACGCAGGTAGGTTTTCTTGAGGCGCTCCTTCGTGGTATGTGTGTAGATCTGGGTGGTCGAGATATTCTTGTGGCCCAGCATTTCCTGGACCGCGCGGATGTCCGCCCCGCGGTTGAGAAGCTCGGTCGCGAAACTGTGCCGAATCACGTGGGGGGAAACCTTCGCAAGCACCTCCGAAGCGCGCGCCCGCGCGGATACGATTCCGAAAATCCCGCGCTCCGTGATCCTTTTACCGTTATTGTTCACGAAAAGCACATCGGTCAATTCACCAAAGCGCTTTTCGCGCTGCGCAAGGTACGCGCGAATCCACCGGGCGCACTCGGCGGTAAGGAATACCACGCGCTCGCGCGAGCCCTTGCCGAACACGCGTAATCTTCCGCTCTCCAGGTCCATTCCCGACAGGTCCGCGGACGCGAGCTCCGAGACGCGCGCCCCGGAGGAATAAAAGGTTCCCAGGATCGCGCGGTCGCGGTAGTCGATAAAGCTTTCAAGCGGAAAATCGAGTATGGCGTTCATTTGTTCCAGGTACAGAAACCGCGGAATAGTGCTGCCCTTCCGGGGGAATCTGACCGCGCGGGAGGGATCGACAGGAATGAAATCGTTATAGTGGAGGTACTTGAAAAAGGATTTCAGAGTGGCGATCTTCCTCGATATCGAGGTTTTCTTGAGTCCCCGGTCGTAGCACGATTCCACGAAGGCGCGGATATCGTCGGTACGTACGCCGGATACGGGGAGGTGCGCATCGGAACCCTTCGCCGTGCCGGCGCGTTCCTCCGTGCAATCGATCAGCTCGTCGATAAGAAACGCGTTGAACTGGCTCAGGTCGTCACGGTAGGCTTCGATCGTTTTGAGACTGGCGTTCTTCTCGAACCGGAGGTGGTCGAGAAAGCGGTCTATCTCACCAATCACGGTTCGCCTCGGCCTCTGCTTCCGCCTGAGCGCCGTTTTCCGCCGCTTTCGCCTCCTCGTCAAGGAGCTCGATCTTGTACCCGCACGTTTCGTTCAGGCAAAGAAGCATTTCCCCGCGCCCCTTCACCCTCTTGGTAAAGAGGAGCTTGCCGCATTTGGGGCACGGTTTGTCGGAGGGCGCCTCGCGCGTCAGGAAGGTGCACGTAGGATAGTTCGTGCACGCGAAGAAGGGGCGCCCCTTCTTCGACTGGCGCTTCACGACGTTCCCGTCGCATCCCTCGACCGGGCATTTTCCCAGCGGGAGCGGCTTGGCGTTCCTGCATTCCGGGAATCCCGAGCAGGCGAGGAAAAATCCGTACTTGCCGAGCTTTTTCAGCATACCCCGGCCGCAGCGTTCGCACACGACGTCGGTCTTCTCGTCCAGGATGTTCTTCATCTCCTCGATGTTGACCTCGGCGTCGCTGACCGCTTTCTGGAACGGATTATAAAACTCCTGGAGCATGTCGACCCAGTTGGTGTGAGCCTCTTCGACAAGGTCGAGCTTCTCTTCCATGTTCGCGGTGAAATCGATCGATACCAGGTGCGCGAAATGGACGATCATGATCTCGTTCACCAGCCTTCCCAGTACCGTGGGCACGAGCTGGCGTCCGGAACGCGTGACATAGTAGCGGTTGATGAGCGTATTGACCGTGGGGGCGTAGGTCGAGGGCCGCCCGATCCCCGATTCCTCAAGGAACTTGACCAGCGAGGCGTCGTTGTAGCGCGGGGGGGGCGTCGTGAAATGCTGCTCGGGCGCGTACTCGACGGTCTGGACCTTATCGCCCTCTTCGATCTTGGGCAGGTCCAGCTTCTGGGTCTTGTCCTCGTTCTCGACCGCGGTGAATCCGTCGAAGAGCACACGGCTTCCCGTTGCGCGAAAGACGACGCCCTCCGCGTCCAGGGAGACCGTGCACACCTCGGATATCTCGGGCGTCATCTGCGAGGCGACGAAACGCCTCCAGATGAGGCTGTAGAGGCGGTACTGGTCCCGCGAGAGGTCCGCCTTTATGGATTCGGGGACGCGCATCACGTCCGTGGGCCTTACGGCCTCGTGCGCGTCCTGCGCGTTTTTCTTGTTCGTGTATACGTTCGGCTTTTCGGGCATGTACGCGGAATCGTAATGGGCGCCGATATACCCGCGCACCATCGACAGCGCCGATTCGGCCACGCGCGTCGAGTCGGTACGCATGTAACTGATAAGGCCCACGGGGCCTTCGCCTTTCAGGTCGATGCCCTCGTACAACTGCTGGGCGATCATCATCGTTTTGCTCGTAGTGAATCCCAGCCGGTTGGCCGCGTCTTGCTGCAGCTTGCTCGTGATGTAGGGCGCCAGCGGGTTGCGCTTCCTCTCGCGGCGCTGCACGGATTGCACGACGAACTGCTTCGATTCGATGCGCGCGAGCACCTCGTCCACTTCCAGCCGGTTTTTAAGCCGCACCTTTTTTCCGTCAATGCTGTAGAGTGAGGCCTTGAATTTTTTCCCGCCCACGGAGAACTCGGCCTGAAGGGTCCAGTATTCCTCGGGATTGAAGTTTTCGATCTCCTTTTCGCGCTCGCAGATGACCCGTAGCGCCACGGACTGCACCCTCCCGGCGGAGAGCCCCTTCTTCACCTTCTTCCAGAGTATGGGGCTTATGTTATAGCCCACGATACGGTCGAGGATCCTGCGCGCCTGCTGCGCGTTTACGAGGCTCATATCGATATCGCGCGGGTGCTCCACGGCGGCCTTGATCGCGGACTCGGTGATCTCGTTGAACTCGATGCGGCGTATGTTGTCGTTCAGCGGACGCAGGGCGTTCGCCAGGTGCCAGGATATCGCCTCGCCCTCGCGGTCGGGGTCGGTCGCGAGTAGCACGTTCGCCGACTGGGAGGCCTTCTTTTTCAGGTCGTTGAGTATCTTCGCCTTGCCGCGTATGGTGATGTACTCGGGGGTGAAGCCGTTGCCCACATCCACCGCCAGCCTCGACTTGGGGAGGTCGATTATATGCCCCATCGAGGATGAAATAACGTATTTTTTTCCCAGGTACTTGTGAATAGTCTTAGCCTTGGAAGGCGACTCGACGATTACCAGGGTTGTATCGTGTCGTACGGGTTTTTTTCCAGTTTTGGAAGGCATACTCTCTCCGGGCGCTAAAATCTAGTGCACACTCATCGCACCATGTTCATTTGTCAAACAATTCTTTTACACCCCGTCCCGGCTCCCATTTTAGCACATAATACAGCAGCAGGGCGAATATCGCCGATAATACCCCGAAAAGTACCATGCGTTCGGCCCTGTAGTATACCGTGGCGTCATAGTCCCGCTCGAATCGCATCACCCCGGCAATGGGCTTTTTGCGCGCGGATTCATGACAAAAGCGGCATTTCTCCTCGAAACGTACAGGGATGAGGCAGGAATAGCGTCTCTGCCCGGCGCGGCACTGGGGACGCGGTTCCACGGAATTCAGCAGGCGCACGACCTCCGGATCCTGGGAGCTTTCGATCTTTCCCGGCGCGGTTACCCGGTAAGCGCTTGTAGTATAGACCGCGATATCGGTCCCCTGGCTCTCGCCTATGTCTTGAAGAAGCATCCATGCATAGGCCGGGTCCTTCGCCATCATCTTGGTACCGATAAACGAGTCCCGGATCACGCCAAACCCCCGCTCGATCTCGACGAAATAGCCCGATCGGTATATTTCATGTATGTCCCCCGCGTACGGAGGGATCGAGAACATCTGGGCCCCCGTGAGCAGCAGCAACATTGCGAGCACGGACGCGAATGCAAATTTGATCTTCATGATTGTATTCCCGTAATGGCGCCGGTTCCGGCGTCTGAATTACCTTTGGCGCACGCGCACCTCGGTTCCAAACCGCTCGATCCGCCCCTCGAGCTCCAGTCCCATGAGGGCCTCCTGTATCCGCCCGGCGGAAAATTCCAGCACGCGGATGAGCCTGTCGGTTTCCATCGCCCCCGCCCGCAGCGCCTCGATTATCCCGGCTTCGGGCGTGCCTTCCGGGTATCCGGCCGGTTTCCCCGGTTCACGCGGCGTATCGGTTTCGCCGGGCCGAACGGCCTTTACCGGCTCCGGCAGCCGTATCCCGGGGATCAGGGACGCGAGCTCCCTGAGTATATCATCGGTCGCCGCCGCGAGGTTGGCCCCATTTTTTATAAGCGCATGGCATCCGGCGTATCCCTGGTCGAACGCGGGCCCGGGGCAGGCAAATACCTCGCGATTCTGCTCAAGCGCGTGGCGCGCCGTAATGAGCGCCCCGCTCCCCTCCCCGGCCTGGATCACCACGGTCGCCCGCGCGAGGCCGCTCACGATCCGGTTCCGCCGTACGAAACCCCATTGAATCCCCTTAATCCCCGGGGGGTGCTCGGATACCAGCGCCGAGTTTCCGGAAGCGAGTATCGCGGCCCCCACGTCCCTGTTTCCCGCCGGATACACCAGGTCTATCCCGTTCGCGAGCACACCGATCGTAGGTGCACCGCGCGCGAGGGCCGCGCAGTGAGCCTCGCGGTCGATTCCCGCGGCCATGCCGCTCACGATGACGAACCCGTGATCGGCGAGCTCTCCCGATATGCGGCGCGCGTGCTCCCGCGCATTTGGATCCGCCTTGCGGGTCCCCACCACGGCGATCCGCTCGCGCGCGAGAATCCGTCCCCGGACATACAGCACGACGGGCGGCTGCGCGATCTCGCGAAGAATCGCGGGGTAAGACTCATCCCAGAAACTGATAATATCGGACCCGGCCGCCGCGCTCCTTGCCGCGATCATTATCGCCGCCTCGCGCACATCACGGTGATACTGTACGTGCAGGTGTTCCTGCGCCTCCGGCTGCGCCGCGCCGTATACCCGGGCGAATGCTTCGCCAGCGGAGGGCCGCGCGAGGGCCGCCCATACCCCGTGCGTCGCCGGTGAAGAAATAATCGAAAGCGCGACCGCGCATGTCAGCTCATCCATGTACCGTTCCCCGTCCCGGACAGCGTTCCCGCATGCCCTGCATGGCATAGTCCCCGTTCCGCCGGACGGCAGACCGCCCCTCCCCTTCATGCCCGCATGGCCGTTCCCGGTTCATGAAACCGTGGAACGCGGCATAATGAAATTAATACGAGCGGGGAGAGCGAATCAGGAAATTTTTATGCGCGCATCATGGGCGCTTTTCGGAAAAACGCGCGATGAGCCGTTCCATGACATCGCGGGGATCGACGACCATGACGCGGGTATCCGCGAGCACGTCGAGGAACCCTATCTCGTTGTCATAGCGCGGGACGATATGCTGATGCACATGGCGTATGCTTGCACCGCTCGACCTTCCCAGGTTGACACCCGTGTTGAAACCGGCGGGGTGAAACTCCTGCGTGAGCGCCTCGATCGCCTTCACGGTGACACGGTGCAGCTCCAGCGCCTCGTCATCGCTCAGGGCCGACAGTTCTTCGACATGACGGCGGGGGAAAATCATGAGATGCCCTGCGTTGAAGGGATAGAGGTTTACGGTGACGATCATGTGTTCGCCCCGGAACACCTCCAGGGATTCCACGTCCGGATGACGGTCCCGGATGGCGCACAGGATGCACTCGACGCGGGGCTTTTCTCCCCTCACATACTTGAGTTTCTCTGCGTTGAAGAGGTACCTGCGCATTGGATTTTGGCCCTACTCTTCCCGGTACTTTTTTCTCCGCCTGCGGATCATTAAGAGCGTGTACGAGGCTATCACCAGGGTGGTGAGAAAGCAGAACACTACCGTGAACAGGTATATGTAATCGAGCCTGCGAATGATATTCGTCTTGATGTCGACATCGTCGACAAGGGTCTTCGTCTGAGTCTCGACAATCCTCCGCGTGAATTGTATTTCCTGTGTCGTGAACACGTGCACCATCTGCTGGAACAGGTGCTTGATTTTCGAGAGGGATTCGCCCAGGCCCTTGATGTCCGCCTTCTTCCGGTCCAGATACTCCATGGCGCTCTCGATGTACTCGATGTCTTTCTGCGTCCCCTTGAGAGAGGTGACCAGATCGCGCGAATACGCGGCCGGGTGGCAATTGATGCAGAGCTTTTCGTCGATGATATTCGCCGACGAGCGCTGGATGTTATGCTTCCCGTGGCAGGTCGTGCACCCCGGCTCGCCCGTTTTTTTCACCGTGTCGAAATGGGGGCTGCGCTTGAACTGGCCCGCAGCGGTCGCGTGGCACTCGTCCCTGCCGCAGAACTGCGTGATGTCTTTCCTGTCGGGCTTCCCCGTGAAATTGTTTTCTTTTCCCTTCGACCGTTTCGCGTCATTTATCGAGGGATTGCCCCCGTGGCAGGTGGTGCAATCGCGCCCCCCCTTCGCATGAACGCTCGATTCCCAGTCCGTTACCGGCGCCGACAGCCGGGGATTCAGGCCCCGATGACATTCGACGCATTGGCTCTTCTCTCCCTGCGCCGCGGGCTTTGAAACGGGCATCTTCTCCGCCTGGGCGTACGCGAAACCCGCGGCAGCGAGGGCAGCGGCAATCATCATTGAGGCGAACAAGAATTTCCCTTTTAGCATTTCCCGAGCTCCCCTATACGGGCCCTTGCGGACTTCCCGTATGCGCGCGTGGTATTACCGGAGGATCCACTCCGGGATGAGCCGCAAGGCGACAAGGATCGTGATATTGGTATAAATCCCCGCGATGATATCGTCCACCACTATACCTATGCCGCCGTCCAGTTCCTGGAGCCTCTTTGCCGGAAACGGCTTCAGGATGTCGAAAATTCTGAACAATAGAAACGCCGCGAGCGCGGTCTTCCAGCAGAATGAATGGCAGAGCAGCGCGATTTTGAATCCCATGATTTCGTCAAGGACCACTTCCGCCGGGTCTTTTACTCCCAGGAACGCCTCTCCCGCCCCGCAGAGCCGGACGCACGGATACAGCAGCGCGGCGATGACGGCGGTGTTGATAATCCAGGAAACCTGGCCGAATAAAAGATGCTCAAGGACACACAGGGCCAGGGCGACCAGCGTTCCCGCGGTCCCCGACGCGAACGGGAAATAGCCGCTATAAGCCCCTGTAAAAAGAATCTCCTTCCACCACATCAGGACACGCTTTTATTCTTTTCTGAATAGGGAGGCAAAAACAGCCTCCAGTTGGTTATAAGGTAACGGATGCCCGAGAGCGCGGTGAGCAGCGTTACGAGCGCCATGAGACAGTACGGCGCGATGATAAGCCATTTTTCCGGATCGGTGGAATCCGTGATGATTTCGAAAACATGGTACATTGAAAATACATCGTCCTTGATTTCAAGGTAGACGCCCGATTTTCTGACGACGAACACCATTATTATGACGATTATTGATACCATCTGGAACGCGGTCTTGACCTTCCCGAACCTGCTTGTGCGAAGGGTATGCCCCTTCTTTATGGCCAGGTAGCGCATGAACGTGATCAGGATGTCACGGCCCACGATGACCACGATCATCCAGAACGGAATAAGCGGATCGAGGATAAGGAACGCGATGAGTCCCGATACCACCAGGAACTTGTCCGCGAGCGGATCGAGAAACTTTCCCATCTCGGACTCCTGCTTGAGGCGGCGCGCCATCCACCCGTCAAAAAAATCCGTGATGGATGCGGCAGCGAATACCACCAGGGCCAGGATGCGGTAGGCGGGGATCGGGGTGAAGATGAAATACAGGAACAGGGGTATCAGCACGATCCGGAGCAACGAGATGAGATTGGGAACGGAACACAAGCTGCCTAGATTCACGCCAGGACCCCGATGAGATCGTATTCGAGACTGTCGGTCACCTTCGCCGACACGATCGTGTTAACCTCTGCAAAATCCGCGGTCAAGTAAAAAACACCGTCCACCTCGGGCGCATCATACTCCGAACGCCCGCACCATGTCCGCTCGTCGATCCGCTCTTCCACCAGGACGCGGAGCGTGGCACCCACGAGCGCCCCCATCCTTCCGAGTGAAATATTTTTCTGGATGCGCATGAGCGCGCGGTAACGGGAGCGACGCGTTTTGTGCGGCACCTGCGCACCCAAGCCCGCGGCAGGAGTGTCCTCCTCAGGGGAATAGGTGAAAAATCCCACCTTGTCCAGCCTTGCGCTTTTCAGAAAATCCGCGAGCGCGCGGTGCGCGCGCTCGCCTTCCCCGGGGTAACCCGTCATAAAAGTCGAGCGGATTCGTATTGAGGGAATCTCGGCCCGCAGGGTTTCCACGAGCGCGAGGTAGGATGCCGCGTTCCCCTTTCTGCCCATGGAGGCGAGGATTTCGCCGTTCGCATGCTGGAACGGGATGTCGAGATATTTCACCACGGCGGGGCAGTCGCGGACAAGTTCGATAATCGAACGGTCGATGTGGTCCGGGTGGCAGTACATCAGGCGTATCCACTCGACGCCGGGGACCCGGGCCGCATCGTAGACCAGGTCCGCGAGCCCCGTCCGCCCGTGGCGATACGCGGCGGTATCCTGCGCGACCATGACGAGCTCTTTCGCGCCGCCGTCGACCGCGGCCCTGACGTCATCCATGATCGCATCGGGGGGGAACGGTACATGAGGCCCGCGTATCAGCGGTATGGCGCAGTAGCTGCACAGGTTGGAGCACCCGTCCGATATCTTGATATATCGGTACGGCAGCCCCTCCTCGATCGGCTTCTTCGCCCTGCCCGCAGCCGCAGGCCGTATGCCCATTGCGCGGCAGAGCGAGGGCACCAGATCATCGTCCACGACGCCATAGAGAAAATCGATCTCCGGCATGTCCCTCGCGAGGTCTTCCCGGTATCTTTTCGAGAGACATCCGACAACCGCAAGCTTTTTCGGGAAGGAACGCGCGCCTGCGCGAAGCGGGGCCCCTTCCGCGCAGGTCGTACTATCGTCTTTCAGATCGGCCGCCTGGAGGATCGCGTCAATCGATTCGCGCTTCGCGTCCTCGATGAACCCGCACGTATTAATAATGACAATGTCCGCCGATTCGGCCGCGGCGGACGCGCGGAAACCCGCGGCGGACATGCCGCCGTTGATCCGCTCGGAATCTACGAGATTTTTGGAACAGCCAAGGGATACGATGTGATATGAAATATCGTCGGGGGAAAACACCTACTTGCCGTCTCTTACCACCACCCGGTACAGGTTTGGATTGTTGATATCGCCCTCCCAGGTGATGACCTTGTTCACCACCTCGCCCGGATTTCCGAAATTGAAGTCCTTCCCGTTGATGCGCGCCCGCACCCCGCCGGCGTTCCCGAGTTTGACCTGCATGGACGCGGCCTCCCATCGTTCGCGGGTGCCCGCCTCGACGAAGCCCTTGCGCTTGTCCGCGCCGTCAAGGTACAGCTCTATGTAGGTGTTCTGCAGAAACTCGGCCTCGAACACGATTTTCAGGTTCTTCTTGTTCTGGGCGACTACCGTCGTGGTGTCCGCGACTTTTTCGCCGTCTGCGCCTTCCTTCTCGACCTCGCCCTTCTGGCCGAGTACGATCTGCACCTTGGCGCGATTCTCCGTGAGGCCCTTCAGGGTGAAGGTGATCTCGCGCCGGATCTCGGGGAGCTTGACCGTGAAGGCCCTCTCCATCTCCAGGGTTTCGTCCTTCTCACCCGGGAGCAGCTCGACGTATACCTTCTCCTTCTTAATCTCTTTCAGGATGAGCAGCACTTCCTTGTTGTCCACCATGAACTGCACAGCCTCGTTGCCGTACAGGAGAATAAATCCCGCGTCGTTCGCGAGCTGCAGTGTCCGGATGTTGTCGATTCCCAGGTTGTGCTTGGAGAGGTTGTACTCGTCCTTGATGCTCTTCACCGAGTCGTTTTTATCCACGTTTATATTCGAAAGGAATATCGAGCGGAAGAGCATGATGACGATGATCGCGCCCAGGACCCCGCCGGCGATCACCACGTAATTCCGGTACTGGTTATAGAGGGACTGCACCGTCATCATGACCGGGGTGCGCGTGGGCCGCGTGAGCTCCTCCAGCGGCGTCGCGCTCTCTCCTATCTTGTAGGCCTTGTAATACTGGATCATTTCGTCGGCGTCGAGCTTAAGGTACTCGGCGTAACTCCGGAGAAAGCCCATGGCGTAGGTTTCACTGGGAAACTTCTCGAAATCCTCGTCCTCGAGGGCCTCGATATATTTCAGTACGATGTTTGTCTCTTTCGCAACGTCTTTCTGCGTCAGTCTCCGCGCCTCGCGGGCCATCCGCATTTTTTCGCCAATGCTTTCCACGCTCTTACTCCTCGGCTATCATGGGGTTCTTGATGACGCGCGCCTTCGAGGGAATATCGAACTTGAACAGGCCGTTGGGCAGGTCCACGTCCGTCCTGATATTGGAGAAATCGATATCGACCTTCTTGCCGTTGGAGGTCTCTCCGGAAGCGCGCGTTATCAGGTAATCCTCGGAAATCCAGAGCTTGAGCGTACGGAAGCCGCTGCGGCTCTCCTTCTGCTGGAGCATGAGGGTATATTTCTTCGATCCGTCAGCCTGGGGCTCCGGCTGCTCCCGGGATGCGAATTTATAGTGATACTTGGAAAAAAGCCTCTGCAGGCCGCTGGCCGTGTTGGAGGTGAAAAGCGAGTCCGATGACGATTTGAGATCCTGCTCGGCCACCACGTTCATCGAGGGGATGTATATCCACATGGTATTCCCGCTCGTTATGATCTTCTGGCCGTAGGGCTGGTCGAATTCGACGAGCAGCCTGCTGGAGGACTTGTAGCGGACGGTGCCGCTCTGCGCGGAGCGCTTGCCCATCTTATCGGAATTGATCTTGAAATTCGCCTGGTAGGAGTCAATGGACGAGAACTTGTCCCTCACCTTCTTTACCACGTCGCTCACCGTCGTAAAATCGAACTTGTACGCGGCCGAATATGAAATGAACGATACGATCACCAGCAGCGGAAGTATGGCGATCATCAGTTTTTTCCAGTGTCTCATAAATCACATCCCATATGAAGAAAGAGTATGAGGAAACGGCGTTCCGGGAAGAAAAAATTTTGGTGCAAAGACTATTTAAACCGGGCAAAAAGTCAATACTAAAAATGCGCCCCTTTTAAATTCAGACCACGCCGCCGGGCAGGCGTATAGTATGGAGAAAAACGGGGCGCAGCCGCTCCCCCGCCGCGAATCGCCGCGTGATGTCACCCATCCCAATAACGAGAACCGCTGCCCGGCCGAACTCGCCCCATCCCTTTAAAATACGGTGAGCGCGGCGCGGATGAAGCTCGTGATGGGGGCCTGTTCACGCGCGTCTTCGACGGTATCGCGGAGCTCCTTGACCAGGTCGTTCGCGTTGTCGTGGACCTTGGTATCTGTCAGGAGCTTGCCGAGCGTACCGCTTCCCGAATTCAGCTTGCCGGTGATCATCTCTATGTTTTTAATGGTCTGATATATGCCTTCCCGGTTCTCCGACACCAGGTCCGATATCAGCGCTATCGGGTCGTCCCCGGAAATGCCCGTAAGCTCGCTGCGATCGGAAATTTCCTTGTGTATCGTGCCGTGCAGCATCCGCGCCCCCGGGTAGATACTGATATACTTTCCCCCCAGCGCGGACTGGCTCGCGATCTTAATGCGGTAATTCTCGAACATCCTGAAGGAGCTGAACATCTTGAGCTGGACGTCTATGGATTCCGCCTCCAGGGCTATCTTGTCCACAACGCCCGCCTTGACCCCGTTCACCTTCACATCGTCCCCGGATTCAAGCCCCTCGACGTTGTCGAACTTCACATGCATGACATAATAGTCCCTGGGCTGAAAAATCTCATCTTTCACCATGATGGTGAAATACCCGAGTATGATCAGGGCCGTGGTGAAGAGAACCCCCACCGCGATCTCATTTTTTATATGCATACAGCCGCCTCCCCGGGGCGCAGGACCCTTTTCCCGTATGCCCCGCTCTCTGCAAAGATATAGATATTGCGGATCACAAATTATAAAGCAACGTCAAAATGAGGCGTTTTTATCACTTTTTTCAATGAAATTAAACAAGTTCAAATAAACTGTCCAGAAATATATGTATAGCCGACTTACGACTTGATCTTGAGGAAGGAATCGATGGTCCCCTTCAGGGTGCTCGCCGATGAGATGAGGTCCTGTGAATTGTTGACGATGCGGCCGGTGAGGTAGGAAAAATATTGGGACGATTCCTTGATATTCGAAATCGAACTTACCAGCAGGTCGAGCTCCTCCTTGTGACGCGCGATCGCGAAGTTGACCTCACGCCCGCGCTCCCCGATCTCCTTGGACTCCTGGGTCACCATGTAGTTATTCTGTATCTGGGCTTCGATACGTGTGTAGGACTTGTCCATCATTTCGCGTATCGTCCCCACGCCTTCGACCATCGTCGCGATGGTCTTCACCGTGTTCGCCGCGTTGTCCATGCTGTCGGCGATCTCCACGCTGTTCCGTTTTATCAGGGAGTCGATATCCTTGATGCTGCGCGCGGTCTGGTCCGCGAGCTTCGATATCTCGTCGGCGACGACGGCGAACCCGCGCCCGTGCTCCCCGGCCCGGGCGGACTCGATCGCGGCATTTAGTGAGAGCAGGTTGATCCGGTCCGATATGTCGTTGATCAGCTCGAGTATCTCGGTCATCTGGCGTGAGCTCGTGTTGATCTTCTCCATGTTTCCCGAAAGCTGGTCGAGGTACGATTTCCCGGCTCCGGAAACCTCCGAAATCCGGTTGATGAGCACGATCTGTTGCTTCAGATCCGTATTTATCGATTGTATGATCTTCGTGAAATCCAGTATGCGCACTATAAGGATCCCCAGGTTGATCTGCTGCTCGTCGGCGCCTTCGGATATCTCCACGATCATCGCGCTGATGCGCTGGATGGTGGCGAGGTCGCCGTCTGCCGCCTCGGACTGCTTCGAGGCCTGCTTGGAGAGGGAGTCGAGCACCTGCGACATCGTGTCCACCGATTCGAGCAGTTTGCCGGTGGTGTCCTTGAGCTCCTTGATCGCGGTCAGGGTGAAGGTTATGAACTCGTCGAGCTTCGCGGCGATACGCATGGGGCTGAAATCGCCCTTTTCCTCCTCCCCCGATTTCCCGGAGGGAAAATACGCGTCTATGAGCTTGTCGATTTCCACGAGCGGCCGGATGATCGTGCGCGCGTGCCGCCGTCCCAGGAACGCGGCCAGGGCGATGAGCGCGACGAGCCCCCCCGCCATGAGCGCAAAGCTCGCGATGATCTTCGCGCGTCCCTGCGCACACGCCGCCGCCTGCGCTGCCAGGGCGTCGTTCATTCTCCCCCGCCCCTGCGCGTCGACGCTTCCGTCCAGCGCCTCGACGCTCAGCCGGATCACCTCCGCCTGGCGGCCTGTTTCATCGACCAGCCGGCTCATCCAGAGGAACCCGGCGCCGCCGGATACGATCACGGACGCGAAAAGGATACCCGCCAGGAGCGTCGGCAACGCTCTCCCGGAAACCGGTGAGGGTGATAATTTCATATCGGGCGACGCGCCTTTTTTATTTTTATGCCCACATAATACTCAGGTCGGGCTCGAATTTCCTCACCTGGTGCTTGTGGACGGGGATTACCCGCACCGTAAAGCCGAACTGGCCCGATTTCAGGCAGAGCATCTGGCCTTCGTATACGTAGAGGCCGTTCTCCCTGGTCTCCGCGACCTGCATGGGAAGGGCGGCACCCTCGATGATCTCGCCCACGGGATTCAGGCCGCCAAAGTAGAGCTCCACCTGCACGTCTTCCTGGGTGAGATCTCCCAGGCCCACCTCGACGCGGACCTTTACCTTCGAACCCACGGTGACCTCCCGCTCTTCGCCGAAAAGAAGGTCCTTGATGGAGACCTTTCCCCATTGTGAGTTGATGCACCGTTTCCATTCCGCGAATTCCTTTGAGCGGGCGAAATGATGCGAGGTGAAGCCCGTCGAATTCATGTGCGCGGGGATGTAAAACTTTTCCGAGTATTCGTGGACCATGCGGTTCGTATTGAACCGCGGGCAGTTGGTTTTCATGGATTCCTTCATCTTGGCGATCCATTGCCGTGGAAGCCCGTCGGCGCCGCGATCGTAGAACGCGGGCACCACTTCCTTCTCGAGAATATTATAAAGGGAGAGGCTCTCGATCTCGTCCTGGTACTCGAGGTCCTCGTATTCCTCGCCCTTGCCAATCGCCCACCCGTTCTCGCCGTTATAGGCCTCCATCCACCAGCCGTCCAGGGTGCTTATGTTGAGGCCGCCGTTGGGAAGCACCTTCATGCCGCTCGTTCCCGACGCTTCCTTGGGCCTTATGGGTGTGTTGAGCCAGACGTCGGCCCCCTGGACCAGGTAGCGTGCGATATTCATCTCGTAGTCTTCCACGAAGACGATCTTGTTGCGGAACCGGTCGTCACGTACGAGGTTGATGATGTGCTTGATGAGGTTTTTGCCCTCGGTATCGCGGGGATGCGCCTTGCCCGCGAACACGATCTGGATGGGGCGCTCCTTATTGAGGAGCAGCCGCTCGAGCCTCTCCATGTTCCGGAGAATGAGCGTCGCGCGCTTGTACGTGGCGAAGCGCCGGGCGAACCCAATGGTGAGCGCCTCGGAATCGAGGGCGGCATTCGCCTTTTCGGCCTCGCTCCTGGGCACGCCCCGGGCGATGAGCTGGTCGTAGAGCTTCTTGCGCGCGAAGGCGACCAGGCGCTCCCGCAGCCGGTCCCTGCAGCGCCAAAGCTCCGAGTCGGGTATGGAGTCGATATTGTTCCACATCTGCTTGTCCACGGGGTTGTCGATCCAGCGCGGTCCCAGGTACCGGTTGAAAAGCCGCATGAACTCGTCCGACGTCCAGGAGAGTATCTGCACCCCGTTCGTGATGTGCCCTATCCCCACCTCGTGCACGGGGAGCGAGGGCCAGATATTCTTCCACATGTTCCGCGAGACCGATCCGTGCAGCTTGGACACCCCGTTGCACCCCGCCGCGGTCCGTATCGCGAGCACCGTCATGCAGAAGCTTTCATCCGGGTCGGAGGGATTCTCGCGGCCCAGGGCCAGGAACTCCTCGCCGGTGAGCCCCAGCTTTTTATAATGGCTCGACAGGTACTGGTTGATGAGCGGGGGGTCGAATCGGTCGTTGCCCGCGGGAACCGGCGTGTGAGTGGTGAACACGTTGCCGGGGACCACGAACTCGAGGGCCTCGCTGAAGGTCAGCCCGTGATCCGTCATCGCGTTCGCGATGCGCTCTACCGCAAGAAATGCCGAATGGCCCTCGTTCATATGATACACGGTCACCTTTTTACCCAGGGCCCTGAGCGCCCTGACCCCGCCGATTCCAAGGATCATCTCCTGCTTGATGCGCATCTCGGAATCCCCGCCGTAGAGCTGGTCGGTGATCGCCTTGTCCTCGGGGCTGTTCAGGTCGATATTGGTGTCCAGGAGGTACAGATTGATCCTCCCCACCACCGCTTCCCACACCTGGGCGTGAACCTTCCTCCCCGACATTTCTACCGATACGACCAGCGGCTCGCCCCCGTCGCCGCGTACGGGCGACACGGGGATGTTGTGGAAATCGGTTACCGGAAAGCTCTCCTGCTGCCAGCCGTCGATCGTCAGGTACTGGTGGAAATAGCCCAGCCGGTAAAGCAGCCCCACGCCGGTGAGCGGGATCCCGAGCTCGCTCGCCGATTTCAGGTGATCGCCCGCAAGGATCCCCAGTCCGCCGGAATAGATCTGCAGGCACTCGTGGATGCCGAATTCGGCGGAAAAATAGGCGATGCGCACGTCCTTCATGTCGGGGTAGTTTTCCTCGAACCAGGACTTTTTCGTCATGTGCCAGTCGAGCTCCTCCTCGACGCGCTGCATGTGCGCGATGAAGCTCTCTGACTCCGCGGCGGCGTCCAACTCGTCCTGCGAAAGCATACCCATGAGGGCGATGGGATTATGGTCCGATTCGCGCCAGGCCTCGACGTCGAGCCTCCGGAACAGCTCGATCGCTTCGAAATTCCATGCCCACCAGAGATTGTGCGTGATCTTGGCCAGGGGTTTCAGTTTTTCGGGCAGATAGGGAATCACCCTGAATTTGCGGATACGTGCCATAGTACCTCTTCTATAAATTGCAATATATGTCTTCCGGGCGCGCGTGGATAATCGCCGGCGGTTGTCCGATTGCCACGGTATAGCCTACTTGTCCGCGCAGGGCAAGTAAATTTCACCGGGACATGCCCCCCGTACGGGCGATCATTCCCTGCCGGCTCCCCAAATAATGCTTGCGGGGAGGCCGGGAAAGGACACACTTCCCCCATGAAAGCCGTAAGGATCGTTTTGTGCCAGATGCCGCTCGGCGAAACGGTAACGCACATCGATGCGGCATTCATGCGCGAATACCGTCCCCACTTCGTGTGCTTCCCGGAGTATTTCTTCGTGAATCGGCGCCTGGGAAACCATGCCCAAACCCCGCACAATTTTCACCGCCAGCACACGCGGCTTGCCGGGCTTTCCCGGTGCCTGAATACGATTGTTATCGGCGGATCGATGCCGGAGCAGTCCGGGGAACTTCTTTACAATACGAGTTTCGTGTACGACCGCGGCAGGCAGATAGGTTTCTACCGCAAGCAGAACCTGTTTTTCGCGGAAGAGGGGAAAATCACCCCGGGGACGGAGTTCGGCACCTTCCAGGCGTACGGTATCACGTTCGGGGTTCTCATCTGCGCAGATGTATTCAGGGATGAAAGCTTCCTCGAGATGAAGCGCCGCGGGGCAGGCCTCGTCTTTATTCCCACCTTCTCACCGCACCGCGAGGAGACCATGGACGACAAGTTCGCGCGCGATAATGCCATCTTCGTTCGAGGCGCCCGGCTCTCGGGGGCCGTTATCGTGAAGGTGTGCGGGGTGAAGTCCGAATACCGCACCTTTTTGCAGGCGCGCAGCCTTGTCGCCGGGGAGCAGGGCGTCATCTACCGCGTGCGCCCCGACCAGGAGGAAAAGCGTATGCTCATCACCTGCGAGGTGGAGGTCCCGTGATCCCGCAACCCCATCCCGATGGGGTTGCCGCCCGCGTTACCGGTCGATCCGCTGCCTGATAAAATTGGGCAGCGCGAACGAGCCCCGGTGAATTTCGGCATTGTAATAGGTAAGTTCCGGCTCCAGAGACCTGGCCCTCGCCTCGTTGAAATCGGCCAGGGGATGATATTTCTTGGAGCAGAAGGTGAATCCGATAATACCGCTTGGATACGTGGGCACCACGGTAAAATAATAGCCGGAAACCGCGTAGTGCTTCTTCGCGTACCCCGTAAGGCGCTTCACGATATCGCCGTGATAGTAGAATGACTCGGACTGGGTCACCGCGATGCCGTCGGCACGCAGCGACTTCTTCATCGCCACGTAGAATTCCTCCGAAAACAGCACCTCGGCGGGACCAATGGGATCGGAGGAATCGACCATGATGACGTCATACGTGTCGGGATGCGCCTCGATATATCGGGCACCGTCCTCATGGTAGACCTTGACCCTGGGATCATCGAACCCGCACGCCATCTTCGGGAGGTATTTCCTGGACACTTCAACCACTTCGCCGTCTATCTCGCAGAGGTCTACCCGTTTCACCCCGCGATGCCGGAGGGTCTCACGGATGGTACCCCCGTCCCCGCCCCCGATCACCAGTACGTTTTCGGGATTCTTATGCGCGCACAGCGGCACGTGCGCTATCATCTCGTGATAGGCATGCTCGTCGTACTCCGTGCACATGATTACGCCGTCCAGGACGAGCATGCGCCCGAACGGCTTCGTGTCATAGACTTCTATCCGCTGGAATTTCGAGTCTTTCTTCTCGAGCAGGCTGTTAATCTTGATTTTGAGGGTGCGGCCGGCGTCAAATTCAAGAATTTCTTCGAACCACAGATGCGATTCCATGGGCATAGTTTTCACCCCCCATAAAAAATATTAGCCGGGGAAGTATCCCCCCGACTAATATCAGGAATTTCAAATAATCGTTACTTGCGCAAGGTAATGTTAAGCGTATAATCGGTGCCCTTGAAGTAGCTCAGCGTGAAATGGGCCACGACGTCGGGATCGTAATACTTGCAGCTGAACACATCGATATACGCGGTGTTCGTCAGGTTCGCGAAATGCCCGGATATGAGCGAAGTTTCGATAAGCTGAGTCATCGAATACCCGGCCACGCGCTCGTCCTCTCCAAAATTGACCACCTGGGTCTCCCCAAAGCGCTTCATCTCGATCAGGTCGCAGAGCTGGATCACATACTGCCGGATCATCTCGGAATCCCTGATGATCATGGGATCGCAGTTGTGAATATCCACGCTGCTGTATAATCCCCACGCGCCCAGCTCGTTGAAGTTGTCAATCGTGGGGATTGCCTTGAGTATGCGTTCGCTATTCAACGTAGCCTGCATTTTCGACCTCCCTGAAGGAAAGTATCTCTTTTGGCTTGGTATTTTCCGAGAGTATTCCCCTCTGGAATTGGAAGATGGAGCACCGCTCTGCTTCGAGCTCGTTTTTAATGTGATCCACGGCGGCGGTGTAGTCCAGGTCGCCGCATGTAAACACATCCACCGCGGCATAGCCGTACTCCGGCCACGTGTGAATGGTGAAATGCGACTCTGCGATTACGATTACGCCGCTTATTCCATAGGGCGAGAACTTGTGGAAGAAGGGTTTTATTATCGTGGCACTAGAGAGTTCGGCAGCGGCCATCATTACCTCCTCAACCTTTTTTACATCGTTAATGTGGAACACGTTGCAGTTGAAGAGTTCCGCTATCAAGTGCGTCCCCAAACCCTCCATGGCAAAACCTCTATTCATTAAATATCTTCTACACTTACGTGAGTGTATGCTTTAAGACTGTTTCACGCTTGAAGATATGCCCTGGGGATTTTAGATCCCTCTAGCCGTTATCCGGGGTTACAGCGGGTACCGTCTATTCTGCCTGCCCGCCGGCCCTTCATTTCGCGTTGTTTGGCAATTCACAGGTATTGCGACCTGTAAGAAATATCACCCCCCCTTGCGATTGCTCCAAACCATACACTGAACTATAGCAAAATTTTCAAGAACATTAATCAATTAGGCCGAGAAAAAACAAATATTTCAAATATTTTTTTATCCCCTGCCCCGTTTCCCGAGAAATAAATTTCCCAAAAACAAACATAAAACATTTTGTAACACTTCTCTCAATTTATGATGAGCTTTATTCACCCTCCAGGACCGCCCGCGACATCCCGGCCGGCCGATGGTGGCCAAAAATTAATGCTCATCACGAATAAATTGGCAGAGTATGAGATTAATAATCCCAATTATTCAAGTAAAAAAATTATGTCACACGAAAAAAATGAGGATTTTTTCAGGGGAAGTGGCCGCTATGGTCACTCGATGACCACTTCACGGTGCGGATTCAGTCTTGGGCGGGTGCGAGAATGCCGGTCGCGCCCGCCGGTGTGAGGCCGGTGACGAGCACGCGCGCCGCAATTCCGGCACGCGCGATTTCCGGGGCGCCGCCGGGCAGCCCGATCTTGATATAGTTGTCGCTCACGGCGGTATACCCTTCACTGCCGCGGCCTTTTTCGATGACGCAGGAAAGTATTCTGCCCATGAACTGCGCCCGGTAGCGCTCACCCGCGTCCCGGCCCGCGCGCTTCATCGCCCCAGAGCGCGCGCGGACCTTTGCGGCGGGGACCCGGCCGGACGCAATCGACGCGGGCGTGCCGCTCCTCGCCGAAAAGCTGAACTGGTGCACATAGGCGAATCCTGCGCGGTCGATCATCGCGAGGCTTTCGTCGAAATCCGGGTCTTCCTCACCCGGATAGCCCACGATTATATCCGTTCCGATCGCAATCTCGGGGGTTTTCTTCCTTATATTAGTGATGATTTCAAGATATTCGCGCGCGGTGTAAGGCCTGTTCATCGCCGCGAGTATCCTGTCGGATCCGGATTGCAGGGGGAGATGGATATGCGGGCACACCTTGCCCTCGCCCAAAAGCCCGATAAGCCTGTCGTTGAGGTGAAGGGGCTCTATGGAGGTGATGCGGACTCTGAATGCGCCGGGAAGCCCGCACAGCGCTTCGACGAGGACGGAAAGGTCATGTCCCCCGTGCTCGTATTTGCCTATGGTAATGCCGGTCAGCACGAGCTCGGGGCAGCCGTGGTCGATGAGCGCCCGTGCGTGGTCGAGTATCTCGCCGAAATCCCTGCTTTGGGGCGCCCCGCGCACGCTCGGAACCACGCAATAGGAGCAGTGACCGTCGCACCCGTCCTGGATTTTCAGAAACCCGCGCGTGTGAAGATACGGGAGAGGGGCGCACGGATTTTCGGGGGCCGATATTTCCTCTGCCGTGTACGGTACCGGGCCGTCCTCCCCCGTGACCTCCCGGATCGCGCGCCATAGTTCCGCGCGATGCGACTCCGCGGCGAGCGCGCCCACCTGGGGCATGGCGCGAAGCCCCCCGGGATCGCGGCGCGCGAGGCAGCCGGTCACGAGCGCGAGGCCCGAATGTGAATATCCGGCCCCCTGGCGGATGTAGTTGCGGCATTTTTTATCGCTGCGGTCCGTCACCGTGCAGGTGTTCACGATCACGAGATCGGCGGGCTCCCCGAAGGGCACGGAACGCCACCCCGCGTGCGCCAGATCGTGCGCGATCTTCGAGGATTCGTACTGGTTGAGCTTGCAGCCAAGGGTTTTTATGGAAAAAGTGCCGCTCATGGGCGCCGCGCGTCTCCGGTTCAGGAATTTCCGGCGCCATCTTTGCGGTCCAGTTCCTCCATTGTCAAGGTTTTAAACCCCTCGATGAGCTGGTGCAGGCCCTCGGCGCGCGAGGAGAGCTCCTCGGATGAGGCGGCGATCTCTTCGGCCCCCGAGGCGTTCTCGGAGGCGAATTCCTGTATCCGGCGCATCGCGTCTTTCATGGACTCGCTGTTAGACCGCTGGAACTCCGATACCTTGATTATATTCGCGGCCTTTTCCTCCAGCCGGCTCATCACCTCGCGAATGCGGTTGTGGTTATCCGCCTGCTGGTTCGAGAGGCCGGCGATCTCCTCGATAAGGTTGGAATTGTTCTCGATGATCTGCATGATCGTGGCGATTGCCTGGCGGATTTTTCCGACCATCTGGCTGCCGGTGCCCACGTTGTGCTCGATCTCGGTCGATAGGGTCTGGATCTCCTTGACCTGCCGGCTGGTATTGTCGGCGAGCTTTCCAATCTCGTCGGCCACCACGGCGAAACCCCTTCCCGCGTCGCCCGCGCGCGCGGCCTCGATGGAGGCGTTCAGGGAGAGCAGGTTGATCTTGTCGGATATGTCGTTGATGATGTTCACCATGTCGGTGATCCGTTTCGAGGACTCCACGATGAGGTTCATGGCGTCCGCGGTGGACTCGCCCATGGATTCCCCGTCCCTGGAGATCGACATGGAGCGCGCGCTCTGGTCCCTGACCACCTGCATGTTGCCGGCGATCTTCTTCGACATGTCCTCCAGGCTCGATATCGACTCCGCCGCCCGGGAAACGTCCTCCACCTGCTCGTTGATGTACTCCGTGGTCTCCTTGAGCGAGTCCAGCACCAGGTTGAGCTCCACGGTGATCTCCCGCACGGAGCCCGCCTGCGCGGTGCTGCTGGAGCCCATCGTCATCGAGGTGGAGGTAAGCTCCTCGCTGGACGCGGCGAGAGAGGTGGCCGCGTTTTTAAGGAATTCGATGGTCCGGCTGGACTGCTCGATCATGATGTTCAGGTTCGTGGAGATCATCCCGACCTCGTCCTCGCCCTCGTAATCGACCCTCCTGGTGAAATCGCCCCGTGCGACCTCTTTCAGGATTTCGGAGACCCGCACGATGGGCCGGAGGTTTCGCGTGATGAGGAGGTTGAGCGCGATGAATATGATGACCGCCCCGATGAGGATCACGCTCACGGTGAAGATCGTTTCGGTCACGATCTGGCGGTTTACGTCCTTCGCGTAATACGCCAGGATGACGCCGCCCCAGAACTGGCCCTTGATGCGGATGGGCGCATAGCTGTTTATATAGACCTCTCCCGTGTCACGCACGTAATCGGCAGACTTGATCCGATCCGGCTCGAAGTTTTTTCCCAGGTAGTCCCATATCCTGTTCGTCCGGGACCCCTCTATGTCTTTCTTCAAATCCCCGGTGAGCTTCTGGGAATTTCTCGAATTATGAAAGGGAACCAGCCCGTTTTTATCCATCAGGGCGGTTATTCCCACCTCCGGCACCTTGAGGAAGCCGTCCACCAGGCGGCGCATGCGGCCGGCAAACTGCTCGTCGTCGCCGTATTCAGGCATGAAGCGCTGAAAGCTGTCGATGCTCCCATCCTTGCGGGTCTCCCGGGAGGCGAACACCTTCTGGAGATAATCCTTGGGCAGCCTTTCCCTGTCTTCAGGGCGCACCCAGAGCTTCACGCACTCTCCCACGGAAAGCTCCTTGTATTTGAAGTTAATGAATTCGGCAAGTTTGTGCCTTCCCGAATCGATCTCGTTCTCGATCTGCTCGCGCGCCAGTTCCGCGCCGATGCTCGCAAACTCCCCGGCCTTTTCTTTATAGGCGTCGAGCACCTTCGCGCGCGTCCGCACGTAGGCCACTCCGGCCATGACCGCGGTTACCGCGAGTATAATAAGCACGAGTATAAAGGTAATCTTCGCCGACAGGCTTTTTCGGGTGATTTTCATGTATTCCGCTCTTACACATATTTATCGGGCCTCTTTCGGGGCCGCTCACGCAACCGAATGCATCGGATTATATTCGCAAACCCGATTCGACTCAAGGAAAATATCTCAACCGGAGGCAGCAGCGGGTGATATCGGACCCCTATGGCCGTACTACCCATTACCCACAAGTCAAAAAACACCCCCCATACCCCCCGATGGGGGGCAACGATATCTGCCAATGACAGAAAATGCATATTCTGCCGATTGTTGAAGTCCCCCTCCGGGGGATTTAGGGGGCCTCTTTAGACAGTTTGTGTGATGTGGGTAATGGGTAGATGGCCGTAAAAGGAACAGAAAGCCATGCATAGTATCCCTGGATGACGGCCCGCCCGCGATCAAAAAAACCGACCGTCCGCCCGGTAAAAAGATATTGACATATCGCCTTGCCCGGGTTTCATAAAGCTGGAAATAACGTGGAGAGCGCAGTTATCCGGATTCACCATAACCCCGCGAGCGCCCGATGAGCTACATAGAGAAGGTACACGGCATACGCGAGGAGATCGACGCGATCGCACATGCGCGCGGGGGAGACGCGCGCGGCGTGCAGATAATAGCGATTTCCAAGACGCATGACGCCGATACTATACAAAAGGCCATAAATGAAGGTATCCGGCTGTTCGGCGAGAACAGGATACAGGAGGCCAGGGCGAAAATCCCGCTGCTTAAGGGCGAATTTGGCTTTCACCTGGTGGGCCACCTCCAGTCGAACAAGGCCAGGGACGCGGTCGCGCTATTCGAGCTGATCCATTCCATCGACAAACACGGCACCGCAGTAATGGTTGACACGGAGGCGCGGAAAATCGATAAGGTGCAAAAGGTGCTCGTCCAGGTGAACACCTCGGGCGAAGACAGCAAGAGCGGGGTCCGTCCCGATGACGCGATAGCCCTCTGTCGTGCGGTGCGGGAGCTCCCCAGCGTGGATCTCCGGGGACTTATGACCATTGGGCCCCTTACGGGGGACGAAGACAGGGTCCGCGCCTCGTTCCGCATGCTCGCGGAAATTCTAACGAAGACGAACGCGGCGCTGGGAACCGATATGCAGGAGCTTTCCATGGGGATGTCGTCGGACTACCGTATCGCCGTCGAGGAGGGGGCGACCATGGTGCGCATCGGGACTGCCATATTCGGGACCAGGGATTAGGGAATGAAAAGGCTGGACAATAGAACCGTCGGCGTGATCGGTACGGGAAACATGGGCGGCGCGCTCATCCAGGGGCTGCTCCGCCGCGACGCGAACTGCCGCATCGTCTGTTTCGACGTGGACGCCTCCCGGGTCGATTCGCTGCAGCGCGAGCACGGGCTTTCATGCGCCGCTGCCGCCACGGACCTCGTCAGGATGTCCGATATCGTGATACTCGCGGTAAAGCCCGACACGGTACCGGCCGTGGTCGCCGGGATCCGGGAAGCGCTCGGGGGGAAGATACTCGTTTCGATCGCCGCGGGCGTCACGCTGGAGGCGCTCGGGGCGATGAGTCTTCCCGGCCAGCAGATCGTACGGGTCATGCCGAACACCCCCGCGCTCCTGGGCGAGGGAATGAGCGTTCTCGCGCCGAACGGGCACACTGCCCCGGAGGGGATAGACCTGGTAGAAGAGGTATTCGCGTGCAGCGGCAGGACGCTCATTTTACCGGAAAAGCTTATGAATGCGGTCACGGGCCTCTCCGGCAGCGGACCGGCATACGTGTTCACGTTCATTCAGGCGCTTGCCGACGGGGGGGTCAAGATGGGCATTCCCCGCAGGGAGGCGCTCATGCTCGCCGCCCAGACCGTGTCGGGCGCGGCGGCGATGGTGCTCGAATCGAATGAAAACCCGATCTCACTTCGCGGGAAGGTTACCTCGCCGGGCGGCACTACCATCGAGGGTGTGCACATCCTTGAAAGATCAGGCTTTTCGGGAATTGTCATGGACGCCGTGGAAGCCGCAACCGTTAAGGCCGCAAAATTGGGGGACACCAAGGCATGAACGGATGGCCGGTAACGCAGTACCAGCTAAAACAGGTCAAGTGGGCCCTGGCGCTTATAGCCATCGCGATCTCCGCCGTACTCGTGGTGGGCAACATCATCGCCGTCTTCGTGGTCACGCAGGTCGTCGTGGATCCCCAGGGTTACACGATCCGGGAGGGATTTCCCTTTTTCACCTCCGGGCCTGACTACATCAAGTTCCTGAAATCCTACCCGCATAACCCGGGGACGAAGCTGAAGTTTCACACGGTCCAGTCGGGGGAGTCCTTCTGGGACATCGCGCGCCGCTATAACATCAACGTCGACACGATCATCGCGGCGAACCCGTTCCTCACCTCGATGCAGGCGAAGGAAGGGACCGAGATCGCAGTTCCGCTCGAGACCGGCGTGCTCGTGCCCTGCGACAGTTTTATCGACGCCCTGCGCATGAAACGCCTCCTGGGCCACAAGGGCCCCATCCTGGGCAATTACATCCATTCCCCCTTCCGCCTTTTCTCCATGGACGACATGCGCCTCGCCTTTTTCAAAGGCGCGCAGCCCTACCTCGTGAGCCGGCAGCTCCAAATGCTTTACAATATAAGGAGAAACTACCAGCACCCGCTGACCGAGGGGCTGTACTCGTCGCTCTTCGGGGACCGGGTCGCGCCCTACCACACCAAGATGGAGTTTCATAACGGCGTGGACATCCAATCGCGCATGGGCGCCCCGATCTATCCCATCCGCGAGGGAATCGTTTCATACACCGGCTGGCTGGACGGGTACGGCCACGCGATCAAGATCATTCATCCCGACGGATACGAATCGATGTATGGCCACTGCCTCGCCATCAAGGCGAAACAAGGGGACATGGTCGCCCGGGATCAGGTGATTGCCCTCGTGGGATCGACGGGGCTGTCAACCGGACCCCATCTGCATTTCATGATGACACGCCACGGCAAGGTCCTCAATCCGCTTCTCTTCATCTGGTAGGGTTCGCGTGGACGAACCCGGCGTGTTCAGGATCGAACCCGGGGAAGAGCTCGACCTGCACCATTTCAGCCCCCGCGACGCAAAAAACCTTGTGGTGGATTTTATCGACGACGCGCGCGCGAAGGGCCTTGCCCGCGTGAGGATCGTCCACGGCAGGGGACGCTCCGTACTCAAGTCCATCACCCTCGCCGCCCTCGCCGCCCACCCGGCGGTCCTATCCTTTCACGACGACAAGGCGAACTGGGGGGCGACGATCGTCCATATTAACATTGACAAATGAGGCGCGCGGGGGGATAACACGCCAATGAAAAAGCTCGTCAACCGGGTTTCGAAAAAGAAGGGGCTGCCCCCCGGTTCGCTGGTGCACGTGGGCGAGAAAAAGACCGAGGAGGTGCGGGTTCTCCTCGTCGAGTACAACGAGCAGAAGTTCAACATCAAGGACATAGGCGAAATTTCCGCCTGCTGCGACAGCGCTTTCGAGAATTCCATTCGCTGGATAGACGTTGTGGGCATCCACAAGGTGGATCTGATTGGCGAACTGGGCAAGACGTTTGGAATTCACCCGCTCGTACTCGAGGATATCCTGAACACCAACCAGCGGCCGAAATTCGACGTCTGGGAGGACTACACCTACGTGGTGCTGAAAATCCTCCACTTTGACGAGAAGAGCGGCGAAATCGTGCCCGAGCAGGTGAGCATCATCCTGGGGCGGGACCTGGTCATCACCTTCCAGGAAACCGCGGGCGACGACTTCATCCCGGTGATCGACCGCATCATGAACGACCAGGGACGCATCCGGAAACAGGGCGCCGATTTCCTGTTTTACGCGCTCCTGGACGCGATCGTGGACAATTACTTCTCCATTTTCGAAAAACTGGGGGAGAAGATCGAGGCGATCGAGGAAGAGGTGATCGGCCACCCCGACCGGGACACGATCAACGACATACATTTCATGAAGCGCGAGATGATACTGCTTCGCAGGTCGGTATGGCCGCTGCGGGAGGTGGTAAGCGGCCTGGGACGGGGCGAATCGCCCATGATAAGCCAGGCGAACCTGGTATATTTCAAGGATATCTACGACCATACCATACAAATTATTGACACGATCGAGGTTTTCCGCGATATGCTTTCGGGCATGGTGGACATTTACCTGTCGAGCCTGAACATCCGTATGAACGAGATCATGAAGGTACTCACGATCATCACGACGATCTTCATTCCCCTGAGCTTTATCACGGGGGTATACGGGATGAATTTCAAGTTCATGCCGGGGCTCGAGAATCCGTACGCATATTTCATCGCGATGGGCGTCATGATCCTTATCGGTCTTGGAATGCTCGCGATTTTCAAGAAGCGCAAGTGGTTTTAGATGATCTAAATTTTCCGGCGGCGGGGTTGGTTAAACATGCACGAGCTGTTAATCTGGGGCGGGTTCGTCTTTTTCATCGTGGCACTGCTGGTGTTCGACCTCAAGGTTTTGAACCGGACGCACCACGAGATCAATGTCCGGGAGTCTTTCAAATGGGTGGCATTCTGGATAAGCCTGGCAATCGTCTTTAATGCGGGCATATACTATTACCGTGGAGCCGACAGTGCGCTCGAATTCCTGACGGGCTACCTCATCGAATATTCGCTGAGCGTGGACAATATCTTCGTCTTCATCCTGATCTTCAACTATTTCGCGATCCCCCCCAAGTACCGGCATAAGGTGCTGTTCTGGGGCATCGTGGGCGCGATCGTAATGCGGGCCATGTTCATTCTCGCGGGCGTCGAGCTGATCGAGCGCATACACTGGATAATATACGTGTTCGGGGCATTCCTGATTTTTATCGGCGTCAAGATGGCGTTCGAAAAGGAGAAGGAGGTGCATCCGGAGAACAACCCGATGCTGAAGCTGTTCCGCAAATTCATGCCCGTGACCAAGGATTACCACGGGGCCCGCTTTTTCGTGCGGGAGAAGGGAAAGCTTTTCGCCACCCCGCTGTTCGTGGTGGTCCTGGTCATCGAAACGACGGATGTCGTCTTCGCGGTCGATTCGATCCCGGCCATTCTCTCGATAACCCTTGACCGCTTCATCGTCTACACGTCCAACATCTTCGCCATCCTGGGCCTGCGGGCGCTCTATTTCGCGATGGCGGGCATCATGCCCCTCTTTCATTATCTCAACTACGGGTTATCCGCCATACTCGTGTTCGTGGGCGCCAAAATGCTGGTTACCGGCTATTTCGACGTTAAAATACCGATAAGCGTCGCGCTGGGGGTCGTAGGCGGAATACTCCTGGTTTCCATTCTCGCCTCCGTCTTTTTCCCGCCCAGGGGAAAGAAGTAGCCGCGCATTACATCCCATGAACGCCCCACTCTCCGCGCGCGTGCTGAAGATCCTCGAATGGGATCAGGTGCTCGGCGAGCTTGCGGCGCGCACGAGCAGCGAACCGGGGGCGCAGTGCGTGCGCGCGCTCGCACCGGCCGGGAAAGAGCGGATAGAGCCGCAGCTCCGCATGATCACCGAGATCAAGGAGCTCCTGGGCAAGGGTGAAGCCCCCTCGTTCTCCGGGGTGACCGATATCGCCCCGTCCTGCGTCCTCGCGCGCAAGGGCGGGAGCCTCAAGCTCGCCGAGATCGCGGCGGTGCGCGAATTCGTGATTGCCTCGCAGGCATTGCGCGGGTTTCTCACCCTGCACCGCGCCGATATACCCTCCCTCTCGGACGAGCTTTCCCTGACGAGCCCCTTAAAAGAGATCGGCGCATCGCTCATCCCCGCGCTCACGGACGCAAACGAGCTTTCGGAGGCGCGCTACCCCGTACTCGCGCGCCTCAAGGGAGAAATGTTTCGCCTGCGCCAGGAGACCGAGAAGGCGCTCCTCGCGCTCGTCTACGCGCCCTCGATGGAGCGCGCCGTCCAGGAACGCGTATTCACCACGCGCAACGACCGTTATGTGATACTCGTCAAGGCGCAGTACAAGAACTCGGTGCGGGGCACCGCGCTGGACGTGTCCTCAAGCGGGCAGACCGTCTACATGGAGCCCGATGGCGTCCACCAGGCGAACAACCGGCTTATCTCGCTCTCGGTCGAGCTCCAGATGGAGATAGGGCGCATCGTGCGGGAGCTTTCGGAGCTTGTGGGCGCTCATGCCGACGAGCTCATGGCGAACCTGGAGCGCGCCGCCTACCTCGATTTTCTATGCGCCGCGGCCGCCTTGAGCGCCCACATCCGGGGGAGCGCGCCGGAGGTCCTGGACGAGCCGCGCATGCAGCTCTATGGCGCGCGCCACCCGCTCCTGTACCTGATGAACCCGGGCGGCACCGTCGCCAACGATATTTCGCTTGGGGACCCGTACCGCTGCCTCATCATCTCGGGCGCGAACACGGGCGGCAAGACGGTGCTCATGAAGACCATAGGCCTGTCGGCGCTCCTGCTCATGCACGGGCTTCACCTGCCCGCAGGTCCCGATTCGCGGGCAGGGCTTTACACGGACATCATGGCCGATATCGGCGACGACCAGAGCATCGCCCAATCCCTCTCATCGTTCTCCGGGCAAATCGTGGTCATGGGCGAGATGATCGAGCGCGCCCGGCCGGGAAGCCTCGTGCTCATCGACGAGATCGCGCAGGGAACCAACCCGCGCCAGGGGGCGGCGCTCGCGCAGGCGCTCCTCGAAAGGCTCGTGGAATCCGGCGCGAGCATCATCGTCACCACGCATTACGGGGAGCTCAAGGAGCTCGGATCGGGCGACGCCCGCTTCGTGAACGCGTCCGTATCCTTCGACATGGAAACGCTCGCGCCCACCTACCGGCTGCACGTGGGAATCCCCGGCGCGAGCTACGCGATCGAGATAGCCCGCAACTACGGCGTGCCCGAGGACGTGCTCGCCCGCGCGCAGGCGCTCCTGGACGAGCGCAGCACCACCGCAGAGGGGCTGATAGAATCCCTGCAGCGGCACGCGCGCGAGCTGGACGAGGAGCGCGCCCGGCTCGGGGACGCGCAGGTGGAGCTCGATAAGGAGAAGCGCGCCTTCGCCGACAAGGTGCGCCGCCAGGCCCACACCGCCGAGGAGCTCAAGTTCGAGCGCGGCGTCGAGTTCCTGGACGAGCTCCGCAGTTTCCGCGTGAAGATAGCCTCGCGCATGAAGGAAATACAGCAGGCGGGGATGAAGGACGCGGTCACGCTCCAGAAAGAGGCGCTCGCGATCGAGGCGGGCGTCCGCGGGCGTATGCAGAACGAGGGCCCCGCGCGCTTTCTGGACCGTTATGCGAATTTTGATCCGGACGCTGCGATCCCGGGCGCGCGCGTCCTGGTAATCCCCCTCGAAAAAGAGGGGACGCTGGGCCCGCTCGACCGCGCCGCCGGAACGGCGGAGGTCGTACTGGGCCGGGGCCTCAAGAGCCGGTACCGCTGGAAGGACCTGATGCTCCCGCGCGGCGCTCCCCCCGCGCCGCCCCGCAAGGAAAAGCCGAAGGAGCCGGAGCCCGAGGAAAAGTTCGTGCCGCTCACGGTGCAGACGAGCTACAACACCGTGGACATGCGCGGCATGCGCGTGGAAGAGGCGCTCGCGAAAATGGAAAGCGAATTCGACAGGATGACGCGAAGCGGCATACGCGTGGCCGTGGTCATCCACGGCCACGGGACGGGCGCGCTCAAGGCCGCGGTGCGCAGCACCCTCCCCCATTCGGGCTACGTGATGGATTTCCGTCCCGGTGAAATGGGCGAGGGCGGCGACGGCGTCACGATCGTGACGCTCAGGGACTGAACCGAACAATCCCCGTCAATGCAAATACTGGAGACGCCCTTCATGGGAGATAGTGGCCTCGATGAAGGTGCGGATTCGGATCCGCACCTTCATCGAGGCCGTACCCCCATTTTTTCCATCCCCGACTCCCCTACTCCCTGCGCCCTAGCCGGTGCGCCCTGTTCGGAGCATGGTGCCTGTTTCGCAGTAATGCTTCAATGATTGGGCTATTCATCACGGCCTCCCTGCGCCGCAATCCTTCCCGCCATGACCCATGCGATGATATATGCCGGGGTTATGAGCGCCTGGAAGATCCACGTGGGTATCATGCGTTCGGGCATGACGAACCCGGATGCCACCGCAAGGATGCCCGCCGTAATGATCCCGGCGAGAACGGGAAATACGGTGATGAGCAGGACGCCCCTTCGCTCGATAGGCCTCCTGGCCCCCCACGCGAGCAGGAAGGTCCATCCGAGCATGAGGGAGGCGCCCACCCTGGCGACGTAGAAGTACGCGTCGGTCGCGGCGGACGGGTCCACGCCGAACATGAACGATGCGGCGCGCGGTGAGACGAGCGGCGCCGTCGCGATAAGGTCGGCGAGCGCGCCCGCCCAGTAACAGGCCCTTATAAAAGCACGTGAGCGTTTCATTTCAGCCTCCGTTTCAATAAAAGTATACGGATAGTATCACATGAAACGGCGCAAACGTCTTGACGCATCACGAAAAGGATTTGATTTTCCGCGAAGGCGGCCTATTTTTTTGCCGGGGGTGTCCTTCGCCCCATGGACGGGAAACGGAGGGGTATTATGACGGACGCGCGTCGCGGGGGATCGACGGTTTCGGCGGACCTGGTCAGGATGGTGATGCGTTATACCGCGATTTCCCCCGCGGAAAAGGCGCGCGCCCTACGCGCCGCCGGACTGGAGGCGCACGCGCTCGACGCTCCCGGGGCGCGCGTTTCCACCGGTGAGTTCGACGCGATTCTCGCCGGCCTGCGCCCCGCGCTTGAGGATCCCTTCTTTGGCCTGCATTTCGGCGCGGCGTTCGGAACGCTCATGGAGGGGCATTTCCTTCATGCGATGATGATGAACTCGGCGGACGTCCGGAGGGCGCTGGAAATATTTTTCCGCTACCACGCCCTCATGTCCGACCGCGTGCGACCCCGCCTCGCGGAGGAGGGAAGCGAGGCCGTCATCACCGTGATCGGCGTCACGGTGCCTTCCGCGATAGGACGCCAGCTCGCCGAATCGACGGCCTCGATGATCGTCTCGGTGCTGCGCAGGATAACGGGAAACGCCGTTGCCGTCATCGCGG
This sequence comes from Spirochaetota bacterium, assembly GCA_004297825.1. NCBI lineage: Bacteria > Pseudomonadati > Spirochaetota > Spirochaetota bacterium. Next base: position 6,123 of record SCSX01000047.1, on the reverse strand, counting down.
TCCGCTTCCGCCACGAGGCCCCGCCGGAGCGCGGCGAGTACCGGAAGGTGTTCAACACTTCCGTGGAATTCGGCGCTCTACGCAATGAAATACGCTTCGCGCACGAGGCGCTCGCGAGGCCCCTCCCCTTCGCGAACGCCGGGGCGCGGGAAGCGCTCGCACGCTACGCCCAGGGGCTCCATGAAAAGCTGTACGCGCGGGACCGCTGGGCGCACGCGACGCTCGAGGCGATAGATGCGGCGATACTGTCCGGGGACGACCGGTCGCTCAAGGCCGTGGCCAGGACGCTGGGGACGGGGGCAAGAACGCTCCAGAACCGTCTCGCGGCAGAGGGAACGGGCTTCCGCGCGCTCAGGGACCGCGCGCTCAGCGAGACTGCGGAGGGCTGCATGACGCGCGGCGAGATGTCGTTATGCGAGATCGCCCTGCTCCTGGGGTTCTCGGAGCAGAGCGCGTTCAACCGCGCGTTCAGGAAATGGACCGGCAGCACGCCCGGAGAATTCAGGAAAAGGGGAAGCGCCAAACGCCATGAATGAGAACGGGCTTTCATACTAACATGCAGCTTCCGCAGGCGCCCTTCATGGGAGATGGCGAGATAGAAAGGATCGGACCATTACAAAAAATCATGGAATACGCGTGCGGTCGCCTCAGCGGATCTTTTCTAGCACAAGCGCCTCGTACCCGGCCAGGCTGAACGATAGCTGGGTCAGCACCTCGCCATGGGGCCTGTGCGTAGAATGGATCACCTTCCAGAGCGATTCGTCTTCCACAAGCACCGTGCGGGAAGAGCCCTTGAAATTGAGCGCCACGAAGCATTCCTCTTCGCGGTATATCCGGTAGTACGCCATCACTGCCCGGGGAAGCTCGGTTATGGAAATCCACGCCCCCCGATGCAGGGCGCGTTTTTCCCCCCTGAGCCGGATGAGCGATTTGTAGAACTCGAGGAGCGAACCGGGATCCCCCTCCTCGCGCTCCACGTTCGCCGACCGGTAATCCGCGCCCACGGGAAGCCATGGCTCGCCGGTCGTGAAGCCCGCGTGCGCGCCGGGCGTCCACTGCATGGGCGTGCGCTCCGGGTCGCGCCCCTTGTCGAACGGCCAGTATTTTTTTCCCACGGGGTCCTGTATGTCGCGCTTCCGGATCGCGCCGTTGCGCATGCCCAGTTCCTCGCCGTAGTAGACGAACGGCGTCCCGCGCAGGGTGAGGAGCATCGTCGCGGCAACGCGCGCGCGCGCCTGGGCGTCCCGTCCGCCGCCGATACGGCTTATGCTGCGGGGCTGGTCGTGATTGGAGAGCACATAGCACGGCCAGCCCTCCGGCGGCACGTGCGCGTCGTACATGGCCACGCGCTCCCTGAACACGCGCGCGTTCCACTTCGAAAAGATGAGCGAGAAATCGAACGCGAGGTGGAGCTCGTCGGCCCCGTTTCCCAGGTAGCTCGCGGAAAGCTCCGGGTCGCCGGGCTTTTCGGCGTAGACCTCGCCCACCGACATGCGCTCGTCGTAGCGGTCCAGGAGCTTCCTGAATTCCCTGGCGATATCGTGCATCTCTGGGCGGTTGCGGTCGTAGATATGCCTCTGCATGTCGTAGGGCCGCGGGTGCTCCCCGATCGTGCACGGGTTGCTCCGCCACCGGTCGTCCTTGACGAAATAATTCACGACGTCCAGCCGGAAGCCGTCCACGCCCCTGTCCAGCCAGTATTTGACCTCGCCCCACATCGCCTTCTTGAGGGCGGGATTGCGCCAGTTTACGTCCGGCTGCTCCTTGAGGAAGGAATGCAAATAATACTGGCCCGTCTCCTCGTCCCACTCCCACGCGCGCCCCCCGAAGGCGGCCATCCAGTTGTTGGGCGGATTCCCGTTTTTCCCGTCGTGCCAGATATACCAGTCGCGTTTCGCGCTCGATCGCGAGGAGCGCGACTCGATGAACCAGGGATGCATGTGCGACGTGTGGTTGAGCACCAGGTCCATGATGACGCGCATTTTTCGCTTATGCGCCTCCCTGATGAACCGGTCGAAATCCGCTGACGTGCCGAAAATGGGTTCGATTCCGCGGTAGTCGGAGATATCGTAACCGAAATCGTACATGGGCGAGGTGTTGATGGGCGAGAGCCAGACCCCGTCCACACCCAGGTCCTTTATATAGTCGAGCTTTTGGGTGATGCCGGCGATGTCACCTATGCCGTCGCCGTTCGCGTCGAGAAAGCTGCGCGGGTATATCTGGTAGATCACGCCGTGCTTCCACCACACCCGCGCCTCGTCGCTGCGCTTATCTTTTTTCTTAGCTGCGGATTTCGATTTTGGCGGCATTGTCCCCCCTCGTACGCGCGCCGCGGTCACTGGTGCACCGCGGATGGAATTCGGTATCATAAATACTTTCGGGGACGATGGCAAGCAAAAATAGAATTGACGGGCGGAGAATGACGTGTCAGGTAAAACGGAATCGCGGACGGGGAGAGGAACCCATGAAAGATAAGCTCGGAAAGGGCATGTCGCGCAGGGAGCTTTTGAAATTCGCCGGGGCGCTCGCGGCGTATACGGCCGTGCCGGGCATCCCCGGGTGCGTCTCGCTTCCCGCGAAACCGCTTCCCCGGATCGACTATACGCGCGGGCTCGTCATTAAGAACTGTTCCGTGATCGATACCGTTTCGGGCGCGCTCATGGAAAACGCCACGCTGCGCATTCGCGGCGAAAAGATACTTGCGCTCTCGCAGCGTGACGATATCGATGCCCCCGGCGCCGCGGTGATCGATGCGGGGGGGCGCTTCGTTACCCCCGGGTTCGTGGACGCGCACTGCCACACCACGGCCTCGCCCGTGTTCACGATGAGCCCGCTCGACATGTTCAAGCACGCCACGATGCAGAAACGCCATTTTGTCGCCTCGATCGAATCGGGCGTAACCACGGTCCGCGACATGGGCGCCTTCCCTCCCCTTCTTCACGGGTTCATGAAGGACATAGACGAGGGGGGGCTGATAGGCCCCCGGGTCGTTCACTGCAACTCCATCCTGAACATCGCCGGGAGCCACCCCGACATACCGGTCTCCGAGGTCTCCGTCTTCGCGAAACCGGCGTCGCTGTTCATCGGGATGATGATGACGAACTTCGAGGACACGGCCGAGCTCCGCCGCGTGATGGACGAGAACGCACGGGGCGCTTCCTTCATCAAGCTCACGGTGGACAACAAGTCGATCTTTCCGCGCACGGGAGACATTCCCTGCTACAGCGACGAACAGCTCGCGCTGATCTTCGACTACGCGGCGAAGCAGGGCCTTCCCGTCGCCTGCCACCATCATCGCAAGTGGGGCTTCGACCGCATGATGAAATACCCGATACACTCGCTGGAGCACACGGTGTGCGATGCCCTGCTCTCGGACGCGGAGCTCGATACGCTCGTGAAGAAAGGCGTATCGGTCGTGCCCACGCTGACGGTGGCGCAGTCGTATCTTTTCGACGAGGCGTACGGGAAGATTCCGGACGGGTTCGACGACGACCTCATGCGCGAAGAGCTCGCCGCGCGGCGCGCCTACCTGCGTTCGGACGCCCTGCGCCACTGCGATCCCGATCTTCACGCGGCAAATATGGACGTGCTCAGGTATTATCGGCACCCCGGCCTCGAAAAGCTCTGGGAGAACCATATTTACCTGGTCGACCCGGCGGTCTATTTCGGGATCATGAAGTACGGGATGCGGAACGTGAAGAGGATGCGCGACGCGGGCGTCCCCATGGGCGTGGGGATCGACGCGGGCATGCCCTTCTGCTATTTCGGGGGCTACTACCGCGAGCTCGAATGCATGGCGCGCGCGGGCCTCACGAACGCCGAAATTCTACGCTGCGCCACCGTGAACGGCGCGAGGATCGTGCGCATGGAGGACAGGATCGGCACCGTCGCGGAGGGAAAGCTCGCCGACCTGGCGCTATTCGACAGGAATCCGCTGGAAGACATCACCGCCTGCCGCACGCCCGCCGCGGTGATGAAGGCGGGCAAAATCCTGCACTGCGAGAAATCGTTTCCGGTGTGCCGGTTACCGGAATCCCGAAATTAATTATTTCCGGGAACCGTCTGTTTCAACAAACGCGGATTATCGGTAACGATGCCGTCGATCCCCCACCCGTAGAGCCTCTTCATGTTGTCCGCCCTGTTGATGGTCCACGCGAACACCGGGACACCCATGCCGTGCGCGTCGCGGATGAAGCGCTCCGTGATGATCCGGAATCCCTGCCGATGCGCGCCATGCGAGTCCTCGGGATAATTGGTATTAGAGAACTCGGACACCATGATCACGTCGCCCGCCGGCGCGTACAGGCGCGCAAGACCGATTTTTTGCAGGAGCATGAACACGATGACGTCGTGCACCCCGAATGAACTGCACAGCGACGGGTATTCCCTGCGTATCATGGACAAAACGGAATCGCTGAAAGAGCCGATCACGACATATTCTTCTGCGTGATATTTTTGAACGAGTGCGACCACCTTTTTCGCGAACACCGGGGCATGGTACTTGATATCGATCGAGAGAAGTTTCCGGGGATATGCCGCGAGCAGCTCTTCGAGGGTCGCGAGGACGTATCCCTTTCCGCGGAAGGGATATATCGCACCTCCGTCAAAGCTTATATTGTAACCGGCATCAAGCTTCTTGAGCTCCCCCAGCGGGAAATCCCCGATATTCCCCTTCCCGTTCGTGCATATCGAAAGGTCGCCGTCATGCGAAATCATCACGACCCCGTCGCTCGATTCCCAGACGTCGCATTCGAACAGGGATCCCGGATCGATCTCGTGGCAGAGCCTGAAGGCGTCCATCGTGTTGCCGGGCGCCTCGACGGAGGCGCCGCGGTGGCCGGATACGGTGAATTTGGCAAGATGATTCAAGAAGGGTTTCTGCGTTTTCTTCGCATTTGAAAAGGTAGCGATGGCCAGGGCGACTCCATAAATGACGGCGCAAGAGGCGCAAATTATTAGAATCATTTTCATGTTAAATCCTTAATTTCCCAGAAATATTCAGCCTCGTTTAAGAAAACGCTTTATAATGTCACCAACCAGAACACGGCTCATGAAATGAACACTCAGCGCCGGCCCATGCAATGCTGAATGGTTGTTTATACATTGCCGAACGACAAGCAAAAGTCAATTAATTATCACTGTCTGCTGAGTACAGGCTGCGGTCATAAATAAATATGATTTGAACAAATTTTCGCGTCATCGTACGTTCAGCCATGAGCCGACTTATCCTCATCCTTGAACTTGTGCTAGGGGTGCTTGCATTCTCGATATACCTTGAAGGAGGCGACATCCTCTCGCTGGTCGCACTTTCCCCGTTACTTCTCATTCTGTTATTTCCCCCGATTACGGCACTCGCCATATGGCCTTTGGACAGGGTGATTACCGCTTTCCGCGTCGCCTTGGGCGGGGATTCCTTGAAACGGGGAGATCCCGTATCCGCGCATATCCTGGATTTTTGCGAAAAGACTTCACTTCACGGCGTTTTTATCGGATTGACAGTCGGACTCGTAATTCTCCTCTGGAATTCAGGAAAACTCTCCTTCAACCTTGCATACCGTGTCGGAATTCACGCCGCCACCGGAATGATTGCGGCGCTCATTGCAGTCATCGTGTTGAAGCAGGCGAGCGGCATTTTCCGGAAAAAGAACATGGAATTATCGGGGAAAAACCGTGTTCCGCCCGATGCGCTACGCCAGCTCTGCGAAAGGTACGGGATAACCCGCAGAGAAAAGGAGATCATCGGCATGATCGCAGGCGGTTCAACCAACCGCGAAATAAGCCGGGCGCTGGATATCACCGATGATACGGTAAAAAATCACGTATATAATATTTTCCAAAAAACGGGCGTAAAAAACCGCAACGGTCTGGTTGGATTGCTCCTTGGTATGAAAAATGTCGACTAGTGCCTGGGAATTTCCCCCCAGTAAAAGTTTTTTTATAAAAATGAGAAATTACTCCCATTTACAGGCACCCAATAAGTCGCCTTAATTTGTGGTAACCGGGCTGGTACGGATGCCGCGAATAACTTCATGCGGCCGCCATTCCCGGTAACAGGATATTTACGGAGGTTGTTATGACACGTTTTCTCATTTCCCTTATTCTCCCCCTCGGATCAATTTTTCT
>SCSX01000046.1 GCA_004297825.1 Spirochaetota bacterium | reverse complement strand
GATGATGAGGTTTCCGGTACGAACCCATCCGGGTCGTATCGGCGCAGCGGATCATTTCAAGTCATCACCGGTACGGGTGTCGGAAAACGGGTTGACATATTTCCGATATGGCGCAGATTCTCTCTCATCATTGGTAAGGAGTCGAATATGCGTGTCGAGCACTTGAGCGATCAGGTCGTTTTGGAAGGCCGCCAGCCCGCGGCGAGTGTCTGAGGACGCGGATACCTATCCGCGCCTGCCCCGATAATCTCCCGGCGCCCAGGGCGCCCTTCCTCCCTGCAGGCCCCAAGGCCCGCACGAAACCGCACGCATGGAGGACGTAATGTTGACCGAACTTGGCTGGAATGAATATTTTCAAAAATCATACGAGAGCGCAGGGATAGCGCTGCCCGTGGGGCGCGTCACGGCGGTCCACGCGAACATTTTCCTGGTGACGGGCCCGTGGGGTCCGCTCGAGGCGCAGGTCTCGGGCAGGCTTTCTCACCTTGTCCCCGACGCGAGCTTTCTACCGGTGACGGGAGACTGGGTCTACCTCATGGGAGACGAGGGCTCCGCTCATGCCCTCATCTCCGGGGTACTCGAGCGGCGCACGTCGCTTTCGAGAAAAAAACCGGGCGCCGATACGCCCCAGGTCCTGGCAGCGAACGTGGACCGGATACTTATCGTATCGGCCCTGGACGAAACATTCAGCGTGTCGCGTATCGAGCGCTATCTGTCCCTCGCCCTCGAGGGCGGCATAGGGCCGATACTCGTGTTCAATAAAATGGACCTGGCGGCCGACCTGGAATCCGCCCGTGAACAGGTGGCGCGGACCTTTCCCGATGTACCGTGCGCATATATCTCGGCGGTGACGGGGGCCGGGATGGAAGGGCTCGAAGGGACACTAGCCGCCGGGGAGACCGCCGTGCTTGCCGGGCCCTCGGGCGCGGGAAAATCGACGATTCTGAACCGCCTGCGGGGCGATGAAAGCATCCGTACCGGCGCGGTGCGCGCACGGGACGGGAAGGGCAGGCACACCACCAGCGCGCGGGAGATATACGTCCTTCCGGGCGGTGCGATCGTCATCGATACGCCTGGTCTGCGCGAGGTGGGGATCTGGACCGACAGCGACGGCGTGGAAGAGGTTTTCGAAGATATCCACTCCCTGGCGGCGGGGTGCCGGTTCGGGGACTGCACGCACACCGTGGAGCCGGGATGCGCGGTGATCGAAGCGCTCGCCTCCGGCGTCCTTGACGAGCGGCGCTACGGGAATTACCTGAAGATGCGCAGCGAGGCCGGCGCGAAGGAACGCTCGCCCAAGTGGAAGGGCATCTCGCGGGAAATCAAGCGGTTTTACGCGCATAGCGATAAGTACAAGTAGGCGCGTATATTCCTTGACGCATAACATGCCGATGATTAACTATACGGGCCGTAATCGCCGGCGGACGTGCGCCGCACCGGATCATGACGAGGGGGAGGGGAAGGCGGCGGCCTTCCCGCACAGGTATGCTGGGACACGGAGACGAATACGAAGCGCTCATAAAATTTTCGCTGAAACTGCGCGCCTGCGAGGTCGCGCTGGGCGAAATCGTGAAAAATTCCAGGGATGCGCGGATACGGGAGATCGCCCGCCGCGCGCTCGACCGTTCCGCGGAGATCGAGGTCGATTTTACTTTTCTTTAGGGGCCGATCATTACCCATATAGCAAAAACTGCCTGAAGAGGCCCCCTAAATCCCCCGGAGGGGGACTTCAGCGATCGGCAGAATATGCATTTCTACTATCGGTAGATGTCGTTGCCCCCCGCTGGGGGGTATGGGGGGCGTTTTTTAACTTGTGGGTAATGCATAGTCTTTAGGAGGAAAACCCGCGCTGCCTATCTGCGCGGCTCGATCTGCAGGAAGGTCTTTTTAATCCCCGCCTGGTTTGCCATGTCGATGATCCTGACAATATGATCGAACTTGCAGTTCTTGTCTCCGTAGACGACGAGCGACGCTTCGGCGCCGCCGCGCGCGATCTCCATGAGCCGGTCCGTTATCTTCTGGGGATCCGCCTTGATGTCGAACCTGGTGTTGTCGATGTATATGTCTCCCGCGGTGTCCACGGTTACCTTGACGTTTCCCGGCACGTCCCCGGCCCTGGCCGTCTTCTTCGCGCCGGGAAGGTCCACCTTGATGCTCCCGCCCATGATGAGCGGCGTCGCTACCATGAATATGATGAGGAGCACGAGGACGATATCGGTGAAGGGGGTGATGTTGATCTCCACCATGGTACGGTTCGGCCGGCGCCGCGCGCGCATGGGTTAACGCTTCTCCGCGAGAAGGTCCATGAGCTCCGATTCGCACAGTTCCATGTCGGCGATGGCGGTGTCGATGCGCCGCATGATGAGATTGTACGCGATGACCGAGGGCACCGCCACGAGGATGCCGGCCGCGGTTGACACGAGCGCCTCGGCGATCCCGCCGATTACTATGTTGATGCCCCCCACACCCGCCGCCGAGATATCGCCGAACGCCCGGATGATCCCTATCACCGTGCCGAAAAGCCCTATGTACACCGCGGTGCTGCCGATCGTGCCCAGCAGGCTCGTGAATTTTTCGAGTCCCCTGGTTTCGACCGATATCTGCCGCTCCATGGCGTTGCGCGCGTTCGCTAATTCCGCTCCCGCCGCCTCCAGCCCTTCGCGCACGACGCGCATGACGGTCGACCCGAGGCCGCACTGTTCCAGGGCGTGCGCGGCGCCGGACGCACGCAGCGATTCGCGGATGAGCTTCATGAAGGGTGCCCGCGGCTCGGACGCGTTCCGGCGGAAATAGATTACGCGTTCGATGATGATCGCGAAGGACACAATCGAGCACAGTATAAGAAGATAGAGGGTGATATTTCCCGACGCGAGAATGGTTCCAATAGACATCTGGACGGACATGCGTGATCACTCCTGTAAATGCGCCCGCGGCTGCGGGCGTGGTGTCGCTTGTTAGAGGCCGTCACTATCCTGCAAGTTACAGGAATTGCAAGATTTATTTCGGCGTCCGGGCCTTCCCTTATTTATTGACAAAATATTCCGAATGGCGCATTCCATAGCGGGTGATGACGGCGGAAAACCGGAGGCGGGGCCGGGCGGAAAACGTCGGGGTGAAGCGGAATGGATATTTCGGAAAAAATCGACCGGATGATCGCGGGCCTCGAAACGAAGGGGCTCAGCGCAGAGTACGTGGTGATGGGCAGGAATACCTGCGTCAGGTGGCTTGCCGAACAGGCGGCGCGGGGGACCGATATCGCCTGGCGCAAGGCGCGCGCGTTCCACTTCAGGCATGGAAGCGTGCCGGTGGTGGTCTGCGAGAGCGAAATTCTGGAGGTGCTCCCGAACGCCCGCTATCTCCTTGACGATACCCTTGGCTGATCACGGCGGGCATCCCGGACACCGATTCGAACATCCGGAGGCGATCGCCCCGCTCCCCGTTACGATTCCTTGATATGCAGGGTGAACGAACCCAGCCGCGAGTACAATTTCGACGCGCTCTCGTCCAGCGTCGACGCATAGCCCTTGACCGCCTCCGCGCTTTCGGCCGTGACGGCGGAGATCGAATTGATCGCATTTATGGACTTCGTGAGCTCGTCGGTGGTTGATTGCTGCTCGGACGACGAACGGTAAATGTCCTGCGAAATGCGGCTCAGACTCTCGACCTTGCCCTTGATGGCGGCGTTCATCTGTTCAAGGTCCTGCGTAAACCGCTCCGTGTCGACGATGACTGTGTTGGTCTCGCCGATCCTCGATCGGACCTCGCCGAACATCGCCGCCGCGTTACTGATGAACCGGAGCTCGCCCGTAATGCGCTGCGCCTGCGCGGAAATCGTGTTCTTGATGCTGCCTGTGAGCTCGTTCGTCCTGTCCGCGAGCTTGTTGACTTCGTCCGCCACGACCGAGAAGCCCCGCCCCGCGTCCCCCGCCCGTGCGGCCTCGATGGCCGCGTTGAGCGCGAGGAGGTTGATCTGTTCCGCGATGTCGTTGATCATGCCTATGGTCTCGTCGATCGTGCGGAGGTAGCCCGCGGTTTCCTCGATTGCCTTCACCGATTTGTTCATCGTCCTTTCGCCGCTTTCGCTCTGCGAATAGGCCTCGCCCATAATCTTTGACAGGGAGCCCACCTTGAGGTGAAGCTCACGGCCGCGCTCGTTTATCGCGTCCACCTCGCGCTTCACCGATTCGGAGCTCTCCATCTGTATCTTGATATTGTCGAGGTTCACCTCGAAGGTGGACGACATCTCCTCGTAGGCGCTCGATGTTTCTTCCACGATTGCGGACAGGTCGCGCGCCGTGTCGGACAGCGCGGACGCAGACTTGTTCAGGCTGCCGCCCGCGTCGGCGATCTCGGTGGTGCCGGCCGCTATGCCCTCCACCATGCCGCGCAGCTTCTCCTTCATGCTATACACGCTGATGTTGATATCCGCGAGCTCGTCGATGACCGCGATCTTGCTGGCGAAGGCGGCGAGCTCTCCCTGCTCGACTTTTTTAAGGAAGGAGTGGATATTTTCCACCTTCATGAGCATCGTGCGGGTGAGAATACGCGATACCATTACTGCCGCGGCGACGCCAATGCCCCCGAAAACGCAGATACGCACGTAGATCGCCGCGTGATCCACTTGGAGCTCGGAGATCAGCATGATGAAATAGCAGAGCAGGATGAAGAAGGGCAGGAGGGTGATGGTCGTAATGGATGCGGTGAACTTCGCGAACAGGTTCATCCGCCGGGGCGCCATTCCCGGGGGTATTTTGATGAATATACCGCTGTCGTAGATTCTCTGGATGATGCGCTCGGTTAAAAGGAAGTACAGGATCGCGCCCAACGGCGCGTTGATAGCGATCATCATCCAGCTGTTGAAAACCTGCGAGGGGTTCAGTCCCCCGAATATCATGAGCGGTATGTCGAGCATACTGAGACCGAACACCCAGCGGAAAAACGCGCCGGTGGCGTGAATATAGGGCAGCGACATGAAGCGCCGATACGCCTTCTCGTATTCTTCGGACGTGACCTCGGTTCCCTCCAGGAGCGACTTGAAATATCGCGTGATCGGCGCGATGACTATCATGTTGCTGATATGCGTGGTGATGAAGGAGACGGGGATCACTATTGCGACGCACAGGCCCAGCAACCGGAACTGGTCTGCCGTAAGGCCCAGGTTGGACCATACGAAGAGGAGGGTGAGGGGAACGATGAAGCAGTAGCTCAATCCCTCGGTCCTGACAAGGAACGTACTGGTGAAACGCGAAATCTCCTTCCCGTACCGGGCGGTCTGGCTCATGGGGCTTCCTCCTCTGTTCTGGACCGGATCGCGGCCGAATGCAGCCGTCCAATCTGGCTAAGCATATCAGCGCTCGCGGGAATTTTCAAAATCAATTGAATCGTTATGAAAATAAAAGCGAAAAAACAGCCGTTGTGTGCCTAATTCTTTGCTATAAATCCCTCCGCAAGGTCGGCGGCGAGCAGCGCCCCCCTCCCGCTCAGGTGCAGGAAATCGGTGACGAATACGAAACCGCTGGAATCGGCGATCCCGTCCCATGACGTTCCCAGCATGTAATGGCGCACGATGGCCTTGTACATGAGCAATTCGTTGTCGGCGTAGAACGGCGCCTTTGACGGGCCGCGCGCGCGCAGGAGCTCGTCTATCCGCTCGTTGAGCGGCAGGTAGGCGAATTTCATCTCGGCGGCGGTCTCGCGGACCACCGTGCTGTAATCGCGGGCGCGTAGGTACGCGGTATCCTCCCGCTGTTCGCCTATCGGCGGGAGGGAGAACAGCGCGATCTTCGCCTTCGTGCGCGATTTAAGCGCCGCACACACTTCGCGGAGATTGGCGCGATACCACTCGCGGTCGGGCCTGCGCGGGAGCTTCATATCCTTGATGTACCGGGCTTCATTGGCGGGGAGAAGCGTCGCGTTGACGTCGTTGGTGCCGATAAGTATCGTTACGAATTCCGGCGCGCAGGCGGCGATCTCGTCGGCCCTCTGCAAAAGGTTATACGCGAGCTCGCTGTTGATTCCCGCGTTGAGGAACATGAAGTTTTTCATGCCGTTTCTCGATGCCAGGATATCGATATAATTGCAGCTTACCGCGGCGTGCGTGATGCTGTCTCCCGCGCACACGACGACCCTGCCGTTCCGTGCATCGGGAGCCTTGGCGAGGTATGCCGAGGGGCGGTTATCCGGAAGGTGCCGGGCCTTGTAGTTCAGATAGCCCACGAGCCCCGCCAGGGTGACGGTCAGGATGGCTATGACGATAATAAATTTTTTCATCGGGATACCCCTTGGTTAGTATGGTAGGCGCCCGGCCTTAACCGCGGCAGCGGCGCGCAGGCACCGCGGTTCGCCCGGTGCCGGGGGGATGCTCGCATGGGGCATCGCGCGCGGCAAGCAGTATTCGGGCGAACCGCCAACGCCCGGCGGTTTTGCATCAACGGGAAAAGAGAAAAATTATTAAAATTCAGGTTGACACAGGAAGGGCCCGGGCTGACGGTATAAATGAATAAATAAACAATATATTCATTTATTCACGTAACCATGAAAAAGAAAGAAGACATCACGAGAATCTACCGGGCGGCCCTCGCGGCGTTCGCCGAATACGGCTTCAAGAAGGCCACGGTTGACGATATCGCCGGAAGGCTCGGCATGACCAAGGGAAATCTTTACCTGTATGCGAAAGACAAGCGCGGTCTCTACGACCATGCGGTCGCCCACGCGTTACGCGAATGGCAGGGAAGGGTGCTCCGGGCGGTCCGGGCCCAGAACGACCCCAGGGCCCAGTTCCGGGTTATGGCCCTCAAGGCCATGGAGTACCTTGGCCAGGACGACGATCTCAGGCGCATCCTGGCGCGGGATCCCGGAATCTTCCCCATGTTTACCGACAATGACCCCTACGGCGAGATAAACAGGAATTCGGTCGCGATCATCACGGGGATACTCAAGGCGGGAATCAGGACCGGGGTGTTCAGGAAGCTGAACATCGCGGCGTTGCCGCAGATACTCTTCATGATTTACAAGATGTTCATAATAGGAAGCTACATCAGCCCGGAAGGGGGACTGCGCCAGAAGATGTTTGGCGAAACGATCGAGCTCATCACCAGGGGCATATTTCGCGAGGATGCGGCGGAACCGGTTCGGGGCGGGAGCCCCGTGAAAAAGGGCCGCCGCGCGAAACAATAACTACACGCAGGGGGAAAGGATATGGGAGAAGATTTCAAGTATCTCACGCCGGAATGGAGGGACGAAGCCGAAAAGCGCCTCAGGGCGGAGCTCACCCCGGAAAAGATGAACCGGATCAGCTCCTCCATGTCGAACATCTACCTCAAGTGTCCCGATGGAAAGGAGCGCTACCTCCTGTTCCGTTTCAAGGACGGGGCTATCGAGGAGTTGCTGCTGGGCGAAGGAGAGCCGCCGGAGGCGGAGTTCAGGATTTCGGGCGACTACGAGGTATTCGCGAAGATATCGCGCGCGGAGCTCGGGGCCCAAAAGGCGCTCATGACCGGCAAGCTCAAGCTCAAGGGAAATATGATAAAGGCACTCAAGCTCGCGGCGGTCGCGGACCGGCTGAACAAGGTTCTCGCGAAGATCCCGGCAAGGTATTAGGAGGAAGCGTATGACTTCGAAAATGGAGAACAAGGGTCCGTACTTTATAGATTTCGCACAACGCATAAAGAACATACAGGCCGAGATGCAGAAGGCGGATATCGACGTCTTCCTGGGATCGCGGCTCAGGACGCTTTCATGGACGCTGGACGTCTTCTGCCCGTGGCGCAGTTTCGTGGTGATCCCCGCCAGGGGGCTTCCCACTGCCTTCACCTTCGTGATCGACGCCGCGCGCATCGCCGACGAGTCATGGCTGGACGAGGAGTGCTTTCGCGGCTTCCTTCCCATGGGGGGCCAGGACCAGATCGAGCTCATCGCCGATACCATCAAGGAATCCATGAAAAACGGGAGGGGACGCGTAGGCATAGAGAGCGGCATGTCGAACTACCTGCCCGAGGGTTTCCTCACGCACTACGAGTACGAGCGTTACCGCGACGCGCTGGAAGGGTGCGAATTGGTAAACGCGCATACCCTGATCGATCGCCTCGCGCTCATCAAGGACGAGGGAACCATCAACCGGTTCCGGGAGGCGTCGCGCATTGTGGACGAGGGCCACAAGGCCGTGTACGAGGCGCTGCGCGACGGCGGCTACAAGGGGCTCACCGAAACCGAGATCGCGGGCATCGCAGCGCTCGCCATGCGTCGCGCCGGCAGTGAATGGGAATGGTCTTTCACCGGCGGTAACGAGATCGCGAGCGGGTACCGCACGGGACTCGCCGCGGGAGCATGCACCCCCCCAACGAGACGGGTTATCCAGGCGGGAGAGCCGCTCATGATCGACATACATGCCATGTTCATGCTGGGGCTGGGCGATCATTCGCACAATTACCTCATAGCCCCGGTGAGTGACAGGCAGCGCTGGCACGCGGATAACTTCATCGACATCGTGACGAAAACCCTCGCTGCGTACCGCGCGGGAATCACGCCCTCGACGCTTGCCGAGGAGATGATGGCATTCGCCGAACAGCGCGGTTTCGCGGATTACATGGTGCCCGGCTTCGAGCACGGCATAGGCCTCATGGGGGACGAGTGGAGGATAGGGCTCAACGACGGACCCATCCCCTACTGGACCAACCCCGATCACGTCTACCGCGAGAACGAGCTGCTTATCTGCGCCATGCAGTACGCATGCCCGGAGGAAAATATCGGCTTTCGCTACGAGAATCCCATCGTGATTAAAAAGGATTGCTGCGAGGAGCTGTCCAAGTTCCGGCTCACCGTGGATGAAATCAGGTAACCGCATTAATAGCCGCCCCCTGGCCCCCGTCATGTCATAAATGGGGCCAGGGCGGGGTTTTCCGTCCCCGGTAACGGACAGGCCTGGGGTGTGAATTATTTTTCGGGCGCCCGGATCATAGCCGGGAAAACCGTTCATATTTTTCATTCCCCATTCGTATTCACTCTGGACGCTCAGTTTTGTCCCGGAGGATACGGAATGCTTCGC
>SCSX01000045.1 GCA_004297825.1 Spirochaetota bacterium | reverse complement strand
TAAAGGCGGATGAGGCACGTGCAGGTAGCATCCGGTCGGATGCAAGTACCAGAACAGGGGTTTCATCGCCGCTGACGGATTTGACTAAACCTCATGATTTTTTTACCGCTGTCTCCGCCTCGTCGCTCGCCTTCAAGGCTCTCAGAGCAAGAACCCTGATTTCGGAATTTGAATGCAGAAGAAATTCGCTCACATGTCTTCTGGTTTCCTGGTCAAGCTGGTAGCCGCGAATCGCTTTTAACAGGGCCGCGAGAATTGAGTGCTGTTCCCGCATTTCCGAATTAAGCATTCCTGCGATCGAGTTATAAAGCCTTGAATCCCTTATGGTAAGGTTTTCAAGCGCAGCGAGGCGGACGGCGTAATTGGGATCTTCCAGGCTGTGCAGCACCAATGGAATTTGCTGTCTCACCAGGGCCTGATCGTCTATCGTCAACAATCCCCTTATCGATTCCTCCCTGATGAGCCAGTCATCACTTGAAAGCCCTTTGATGAATACATTTAAAAATGCGGGTTTTCTGAACCCGGAAAGGGATTTGAGCGCGTACCAGCGAATATTGAGGTTTGGGTCTCCTTCCGCGATCTCTGCCGCGCGATTCAATATCCTGACGCTGGTCACAGACGAAATATTTTTCAGGGCTTCGATTCTGATAATCTGGTGAGAATCGTCGAGCGCCAGCAGATACGCATTTTCGATCGCCGGGAAATCCGGATCATCTATGGGGAGAGTGAATGAAGCCAGCTCATTCAGGGCCTTTTGCCGCGCCTGCCAGTTTGTTTCCTGAAATAGTCTTAGGCTACTTTGTATCGCCGCACGGTCGGTGCGCTGGATCGTAGTGATTTTTGTGCATGCAATTAAGGCACATACAACCAATAAAACTGATTTGGAGAGGCTGAATATAGCTGAATAAGATTTCAAAAGTCCTTTTTCCGGATAAGCTTATCGATAACGCCCTGTTCCTTCTTGGTGCGTATGATTATCCTGTTCGTTTCATCTATGAGGTAGTACTCGAACCATGATTGCCGAATCTCGTGGGGCACCAGCCTTGGTTCGGTGGGGGCGGCCTGCTTCATAACGCTCGATTCTTCGCTCTCGCGCAGCATGAATGATTTTATGATATTCGAATCGCTGTTGGCGATCTCGACCTCCCCTTCAAAGACGATAAATTTTGATTCGTTGTTGGTGGCGATCACCCCGAAATCGGTACCCCGAACGCCTGCGATAGCGGTGGGTGTTCGTACTACCAGTGAATCGCTTTTAAAAAGCTTTTTAACGGTGATGCGGATTTTTCCCGTGAGCATGCGTATCTTGGTAGGCGGATCCTGTTCGGTTAGTTTCAGGCTGTTTACATTCAGAACCGTGACTTCCTTGATGAAGATTTTCGAGCCATCGTTTAATACAAGCTCCACGAATGACCGGTTTCCGGTCCGGATCTTGTAATCATCGGTGATGGGTGTGCCTACCTCCGGAACAAATTTTTTACCGCTGGAAATCACGGTGATATCCACGTCCCCGGTCAGGGACGAAATGCTTCCCAGTGTCTCCTGGGCGATAGCCTGCGTTGCCAGGAAACATGCGAATATAGCCGTACCGAGGATTTTAATCATGACATTCTCCTTATCCATACCCGTGACCATGTTCTATCGATAAAGTATATGAAAGATGCATGTTTTTTTCAATACGAATTTTCCAATGGACACATCACTTGTTAATGATCAGGTACTGGTATAAAAATTTTCGCGTATTGAAGATATAATATCTTGTCTCCTGGAAGGGGATGAACTCCGCGAAATAGTCGGCATCCTCGGTGGAAATATCCCGCTGCCAGACGCGTACATTGCCGCTTCCCGCGTTATATCCGGATACCATGTAGTCGAAGTTTCCCTTGAACATTTTATCCAGCCAGGCGAGGTGATGGGTCCCGAATCGAATAGATGTGCAGGGATCTTTAAGCTCGTATTCCTGCATTTTAAGCTCCCGGGCGACACCCTTCGCCGTGGCGGGCATGAGCTGCATCAAACCTTCGGCCCCGGCGGGCGAGACTGCCCTGGGATTGAAAAGCGATTCGGCTTTAATGACGGCAAGGATCATGTTCCTGTCGATCTTGAATTCCCCCGCGGTCTTGTCGATGCATTCGAGGAAATCGACCGGGCAAATTCGCCGAAGGGTGGAAAGGGGCATGAGTGCAAAGCTCTCGCTTATTCCGTGATGCTTCATGAGCTCCAGGGTGGAAAAGATCCCATGATAGGGATGTGCATACCTGCTCCCAAAGTGCGCAAGCACGACGTTCTTGTCGTATTGAGCTTCTTTGTCATCCGGGATCATGTTAAGCTCCCGGGTGATCCCGTCGCTATATCCGGCCTCGAAATATTTCTTAAGCCGGAGGAGCTGGTTTTTATATGATGAACTTAGCGTAAGCTTTTCTACGGACTTTTCAAGCTTGGTATATTCCGCGAGGTCGCGGGAAGGCAAAGATTTTGCGCGCCGGTCGCGCTCAGCGAAGTCCTTTTGTAGAATAACGAGCATCGTATGTGCGAAAAGGTACGCTTCCCGGTCGTCCTGCTGAAGGCCGGCCTTGAAATCCGCGGAAAGGGAATCGGCCGAAAATTCTCCCTGTTTCCGATGCATGAGGGTCCATGTATAAGCCGAGTCCGGGTGAATTACCACGAGCTCGCGGAATTTTTTATCCTTCTCCGCCTTTTTGCCTGCGCCCTCGTAGATTTTATACAACCAGAATCGCATGTTATCGGTGTAGATTCCCTGGGGGTACTTTGCGGCGCCTTCTTCAAAATAGGCGGTGGCGGCCGCCTGATCTTTGCGCTTCATCGCGCTCTTCCCCAGCATCCAGAGCAGGAAGTCGCACTGCGGGTCTTCGGAATACTTCGTCTTATACTCAATGATGTATTTCTCGAAACCGGCCGGCTGTTTTTCGGCCATGTGCTGCGCAAGCCGCTTTAGAACCTCCTGGTGGGCGGCGCCGGTAAGTTTATCGACCAGTCCCTGGTATACGGCGACGGCGGCGGTCTTGTTCCTGGAATTCCAAAGCTCATTGGCCTTTGTTTTCTGAAGATCGGATTCGGGGAGTTTCGCTCCCCGGTACTGCTGGACGGCTGAATCGGCCTCGGGAATCTTGGTGCCTTTCACATATGCACGGATGAGGAAATGAACCGCGTCTGCCCGGGCTGATTCTTCCTTGAGTTCAGTGAGGGCCTTTTTCAGCATATCGGCGGACTCGCTGAAAAGGGCGTTGTTGAACGCGGCTTTGCCAAGGAGAAGGGCGTCTTCCGCTGAAAAAGCCTCGCCGGATTTTTCAGCTATCTTGAGCGAATTCTTGACCGCGATGCCCGACTGCCAGCCCGAATCCTTGATCTTGAGCGCGTCGAGATAGGCCTTGAGGGCTTCTGCGGTCTCGGATTTTTTTTCATAAAGGGATGCGGTTCGCACCTTAATGAGGGAGCGCGAACCCGGATCGTCTAAATCATCCGCGAGATCGGCCAGGGTTTTCATCGCGTCTTCGTGGCGATTGAGCTCGGAAAGGGCGCGGGATTTCAGGAGTATGGCGTCCCGGTACAGCCCGGGATCGTCCTTCCTGACCAGGTCCGCGAATTTGACGGAATATTCGAATTCCCTGAAGTTGAAAAATATTTCCGCAATTTCCGCGACCGCGTCGTTGTAATAATCCGATTTGAAACGGAAACCGGTCACGAACGAGTATACGGGTCCCGGAAAGAGCTTTAGATTCAAATCGTAGTGGGATGAAAAGCAGCTGTTCGCGAAATGAAAAAGCGCCTTTTTCCGGTTGTCCTTTTTCCCATACGCCACGGCCAGCATAAAATGTTCGCGGCTGGATTTATCGGCGCTTTCCAGGGTCTTGATTACCTGTTCCGGAGAGTGATGAAAGCCGAGCGCGGAACGAATTCCGTCCTCTCCCGGTCTTGTAAAACATGAGGAAACTACAAATAAGGCGATAAGCGCGAAACGGGCATTTTTCATTGCGGGTTCCTGTCAGTCCTGTTTTGAGGATTTGGAAAAGTAGGTGGAATATTCGTCGAGCTCGATCAGGGAGGGTTTTTCCCAGATTTCGTCGTAGAAAGACCTGTTGTTGGTTACTTTGTAATAGTTGTCCATGTGGACCTTTTTGAAATAGTCGACGCGCTCCCGGGGATTCACCACGGAAAGCTGCGTATCGACCTCATCGTAGGTGAGGGGCCTGTTGTACTGCCTCTTTTCGGGCGGGATCTGGTGTTCGATACGCGAGAGTATCGCGTAGCGGCGCGCGTGTTTCGCCATCTTGATGGCCTTCGCGTACTGGTAAAGGCGCATCGAGTAAAGCGAAACCGTGGTATTGTCGCCGATCATCTGGTTTATTTCTGCGGTTTTCTGGTCCCGGTAACCGAGCCACAGGTATGAACGGGACCTGTTGTCTTTTGAGGTGACCGCCTGCGGGGCGAACTCGTCCAGCAGCTTCTTGCTTCCTGACAGGTCGCGGGTGAGGGTCATACCGTAGAGGTCGATGAGCAATTTCTGGGATTTCCGGATCTCGATATAGGCGTCACGGAACTGGAAACGCATATATAATATCTGCGCCAGAATGTCGTACTGGATCGCTTTTTTGAAAAGCTGCTTTTCCTGGTCGGAGCCGAAATTCGTAATGGAGGAATTGATGAAATAGAAAAAGTACCGGTTGTCCTTGAGTGCCTGCTCGGACTTGCGCTGCTCCCCGGCGGACTGGCTGGATTTAGTGCGCTGCGCGGAAGCATCGGTCAGGGGCATGACGAGAAGTACCGCACATGCACAAACCAGGGCCGCGGCGCGAATGAAAGATGTTTTTCCCGGTGCATTCAAGGTCTTACCTTTGGCCGCCCATGCTGCGTCATCCTCCGGCCCGGGCTATTCAAGTGCGCGGGCGTGAGAGAAAAAAAATTGTAGTAAATTCCTACCGGATTGTATAATTCTCGTCAAATAACTTTTATCAGGATGTTTTGCCGGAAAGGAGCGCATGATATGGAAAAAAAGATAGGTCTCGTTCTGGGGTGTCTTCTCGCAGCAATGATTGTCTCGGTGCCCGCGGGCGAGGCATTCGATATCCCGAAGCCCTCGGCGTCGATCGAGAATATAGATATCGATTCCATTTCATTCAGGGATATCAACCTCCTGTTCTACGTGGGAATAAACAATCCGTATCCGATCACGATCAACCTGGAATCGGTAAAATTCAAGTTCCTCATCGATAAAAACCAATTGTTCGAGACGAAGACGACGAAAGGCCTGAAGATCAAGGCGAATAAAAAACAGGTGAACCCGTTTCTTGTGAACCTGAAATTCGCCGATATCGAGCGTATCGTTAAAAATTTCGGGGACAGCGAATACGTGGATACCCGGATAGAAGGCGAAATTTCGCTCCAGGTCCCGAAAACCGGCATCTCCGGTGTTCCCGATACGATCACATTTCCCTTCAAGCTGAACAAAAAGATCCCCGCGATTAAGCCGGAAATCAAGATTGCCAATTTTAAGGTGCAGCAGCCCTCCCTTTCGGACGTTACCCAGGCCGTGCAGAGGAGCGGGAAGAACGTGAAGCCCGAAAACGCGATGAAAATGTTCGGGGATGTCCTCTCCGGGAAAAAGAACGTCCAGGATATCAAGCCGGAAGATCTGGACGTCAAGCTTACGGTGAGTTTCGATATCGAGCTCGTCAACAAAACGAAGTCGAAGATATCGTTTGAAAGTCTCAACTACGATTTCTTCGTAAATTCTGAAGGACTCGTCAAGGGAGATACCAAGGATGTGGTGACCAGGGACAACAAGCTCGTCCTCAAGGTTCTGAACCAGTTCAGCTCCAGGGCGCTCGGTAAAACTATTATTAATGCATTTTCCGATAAAAAGGGATCCTTCGCGTTGAAAGGGCATACCTTTATCAAGCTGCCCGATGCGTTGAAGAAGGATCCGCTCAAGCTGGTGTTCGATGAAAATGGAAATTTTTCCCTGTAAAAAGCGGAATCGGACCGGTGGCTGTAAAGATTTCACGATAGAAGGGGAGACCAAATGAATATTATTCCAGTGATACTCGCCGGCGGGGCGGGAACCAGGCTCTGGCCCCTCAGCCGCGAAGAAAAGCCCAAGCAGTTTCACGACCTGACGGGGGACGGGACCCTGCTCGAGAAGACGATCAAGCGGCTTATGCCTCTCGATCCTGCCATGTGCCTTGTCGTGACC
>SCSX01000044.1 GCA_004297825.1 Spirochaetota bacterium | reverse complement strand
GCTGGAAGGCCATATCATCTATGGCTTCATTGAACACTTCGTCGCAGCCGGCGCACCACAGGGCGGCCAGCAGGGAAAGCATTACGATCATTCTTGTTTTCATGGGTCCCTCCTAAAATTTCATGCCCGCGCCAAGGCTCAGGGCGATACAATACAGCGGCGAATTCTCCGGGATCGCCATGGCACGAAAATCTCCGTACAGGTACCATGTAGCCCACGGGCTGTAGCGCGCTGAAACGCCCGCGCTGAAGGCCGGCTCGAAAGCGCTTTTTGTCACTTTCACCAGGAAGCGGTCGGTGTAGGTTACGCTGTTATACGAAACGCCGCCCGCGACATAGGGGCTCAGGGAGAAACCGGCGAACGGCCCGAATCCGTAGCCGAGCCGCAGCAGGACCGGCGCCATGTATCCTTCCTTTACGTCCCGGTCGGCCCCGTCGGCGTTCTGGGGCGCCCCGGTGAACCGGTAATAAGCCGCCTCGATTCCCGGCTCGAACCCTACAAAGAACAGGTTCTCCGCCATGAAAATCGCGGTGACGCCGTACCCGAATTTAAAAAGATCGGACATCCTTCCCATTGGTTGGACGTACGTCCCAGTCACAGCCGCGGTATACTGTAGAATCCCCGTGCCGGTACGCGTGATATCCGACTCGTCACCCAGGTTATCCACGGCGCACACGCCGAAAGTGTTTCGTCCGGGTTTCAGGTCCAAAACGGTGTACGTGGTCTCGTTTATATCAGCGATCTTAAGGTATTTCCCTTCGAGCTTCCGGAAGACACGATACCCCTTTATGCTGCCGTCGGGGTCGGCGGCCGGCCGCCACTGGAGGGTCGCGGAAATCTTCCCATCGGCGCCGGGAGCGCTTTTCACCACGTCGATCATCTCGGGCCTTTCCGGCAGGATGTTCTTTGTGGTCACCGTGAGCATGTTGGAGGGGGTGGACTCCTCGTTTGAATCGTCCACCGCCGTCACCTTGAGCAGGTACACGGTATTGCTTTTAAGGCCGTCCAGGGTGAACGCGGGGCGATTGACCATTACCGCGGGCTGGTAGTCCTTCTCTCCCTGTTCTTTATGATACAGCAGGTAGTGCTTTACCGGGTTGTAAGGCGGGTACCAGGTGAGCTTGACCCTCGTCGTGTCCGGCGTTCCCTTGAGGCCCGAGGGGTTCCGTTCGGCGATGAAGAGCACTTCGGTGCGATTTACGGTCGTCTCGTCCGGTTTCAGGAGTTCCCTGCGAAAGGTATACGATTCCTGGTCCTCGTCCACGATGAAGGCCTCGAAGTTTTTGCCGTCTCGCATCTGCACGTGGATCTTGCCCATCTTGAGCTTCGTGTAGAGGATGCGCAGGATGTCCTCGCGCTCAATGGTGCTGGTCTTCCCCGCGTCGTCCTTCAGGGTGATTGACCGCGCCGCGTCCTCGACGATGGCGCCGTTGAGGATACGGCCGTCTTTCAGGAAAACGTGCTCGGCGTGCAGGTCCCCAGGGCCAACGGCAGCGAGGACAATGAATGTGAAAACGGTGAAGGAAGCAAGTGAGTGCGTTAACCGTGACATAGTACCCCGCTGGAATGAACTCTGTATTTTCGGACTGTCTCTGTTATGCGACTGAGCTGCATAATATTATTCCCGTTCCTGCACGCACGTCTCATTGTCCCATACGGGGAGTAAAACCCTCGACTTCAGTCGAAGACTTTAGTATGCTTGCGGGATGGAAAACTATCGTAGGTCAAGTCACTCGATATACGATATAAAGTATCATATTGTGTG